>CAYTCW010000169.1:7083-8285 GCA_964436235.1 uncultured bacterium | reverse complement strand
TGAGTCGAAGTTACGCCGGCCGCCGTTATATCGCTGTTATCGGCGATGCGCAGGGCGATCTGGCTGCCGTTTTGAGCGGCGGTATAATTAGCTTTGCCGGATATGGTTATTTTAGCCGAACTGTTCGCGTTAATGCGCAGATACTTCTTTTCGGCAGTGTTATCGCGCGGGGTTATAACGAATTTATTGCCAGATGAAGAAACTGTGCTGTTCGGATAGGCAACATCGTTAACGGCTATAGTCATCGAGCTCGGGTCGAAATCGGTTATAAGGCCGTTTTTAACGTCGAGAGTAACCGTAATGGCCTGAATATCGAGCGCTTCTACCTCGGAAGTAAGGTCGAATATTAAAAAATCTTTTGATAGAGCGTCGGATATATTGGCCGCGACCGGGTTATCGCCGCGCGCTTTAGCTAACAGCGAGCCTTCTTTGAGCGTAACCGCCGCGCCGGTAATAGGAGCGCTCGAGCCGCCGGTGATCTGGTTATTAGAGGTTATGCTCTTTGCCACGGTAAGGCTGTCGTCCATATAAAATTTGAGGGTTTTGTTATTGATGGCGGTCTGGAGAGTTTTACAGGTAAGTTTGCAGGTTAAAAATTGCGAAGCGGTGGTCTGCGCCGTCGCATCGATTCTTGCATCGGTGCTCGCCGGGAATTCGACCGTTAAATTAGTGCCGGAAACATTTATAATAGCGGAAGCGACCTTCGTAAAGGTGATCGCGTCGCCGCTTACGAAAAATTCAAAATCGCCCGAAGAAATATCCTGGCCGAGGCCGAATGTGGCCGTGCCAAGCTGGCGCATGGTAATTTTTTGAAGGTAATATCCGCTGCGCGGTTTGGCTTCGAGTTTGAACGAAAATATATCTTTAGCGGCGCTATCGCCGATTACTATAGTTTCAGGCAGTACGACCGACGACTGAAGCAGATAAAACGCTTCGGTGGATACGCTGAGAGTATTGCCGTTAATTAATTCCTGGGTTTTATATATCTGCGCCGAGTCGGTGCCTCGCACCGAAATACCGTCAACGGCTATATTAAAGCGTATCGTATCGGTGGATACCGCTGAATTTAATATATCGCCTACAAGGTAAAAAGTTTTGCCGGTAGTAGTTATATTAACCGTGGATTGCGGAGTTAATGTGATCGTATTACCGGAAATTGAAGGATTTATAGCCACTTCTTCGGTGGTGGTATCGGCTTTATA
>CAYTCW010000169.1:0-6983 GCA_964436235.1 uncultured bacterium | reverse complement strand
TACCGGAAATTGAAGGATTTATAGCCACTTCTTCGGTGGTGGTATCGGCTTTATACTCGATAACCCGTAAATTATCAAGAATGGTATAGCTGCCGCTGAAAACGAAACTGAAGCTCTGAACGCTAACCTGCTCGCCGGAAGGAGTGATCTTGAATTTTAAGAAGGTATTGTTATTAGGCGTGTCGTTATACTTGGATCCCGGCAGCAATACATTTGACGGCTGAGGCAGGACCGCCGCCATGGCTATACCGCCTATTATCGAATGCTCCGAGCCGATAGCCGTGCCTACGGCCGCTTTTGACGAACCGGTCTGAACGCCGGTTCCTTTTATGTCGCCGTCATTAGCTACATTTATCTGTATGGTCTTGCCTACTTCGAAAGCGGTCGAGCTGATATTGCCCTTTATATAAACTTTTTTTGATCCGCCCTTGGGCACTATGAGAGAACTTTGTGGAACTACCGTGAATTTTTTAGTGGCGGCGTTATAATTGGCTTCGGTAGTAATTCCGCCGCCGCCAATCACTTTAGTGTATATAACGGTGTTATTTTCATCGATTACTGAAAACGACGAGCTTGTAAAAGACGCGGTGCCCTGAAACATAAGTTCCATAGTATCGACGCGCACGTCCTCCGCGCTTCCGGCGGTAAGTTCGAATATGGTAAATGTTTTATTGGTGTCGCCTATCTTGAAAGTCTGTTTGGTAGGCGAATCTGTTGTGCGCGCCGCTAAAAGCTCGCTGTCGCCTATCGTGAATTTAGCTCCGGTGACGGGCGTTCCGACTCCGAGCACGTCAACATTCTGAAGCGAATAACTGCCCGAGCCGCTTATATTGATTTTATCGATCTGCATTTTTAGATAACGGGCGTCAGTGGCGCCAAGCTGTATATCGGCGACGACGCTCAGCGTTTTAGTTTTAGTGGAACCCTTTTCCACTTTAATTAAGCCGGTCACCGATTGAAATAAAATATCGCTGCCCGACGACGCGCCGACCGCTATGGAGCTGATTCCGTCGTATAAACGGATGTTGGAATAGTCGGTTTCGGCTATGGCGCTGCCTATCTGGCTGAGCTGAATTTTTGTGATATTGATATCTTCGTAATTGGACTCGAGCTTGAACTTGAAAAGCGTTATATCTTTCTGGCCGCGGTTTACAAGAAGCGTTTCATTCGAATCCTGCGCCTGCTCGGGCGGTGAAAGAACTAACTGGCCTATATTTATCGTCTGCGCGTTAGATTCGAGCGAAAGCCCGCTCACTTTATCTTTGATGTAATCGTCATAAACATCGCCGGTAACTTCTACATTGGTTTCAGTAGCCGAATTAGCGTCGAGTTTGAGCTTTACGTCGCGCGGCGCGCCGCCCGGATTGAGCGCGCTCGTGTTCAAAGACATGTTCATGGTTAAATAAATCGAGTTGTTTTTAGGAATACTCAGCATCGGTGAATCGAACTTGACTTCGATATTCGAACTGACCGGCGTATTTACCGTCCAGGTGTTCACGCCGTCGGTTACGGTAAGTTTATCGATGGCGTTATATGGAATGCTGCCGGTCTGCTTGAATACCATTTTTTTAATGATGAGATTTTCTTCGGTCGAGCCTTTAGCCAGAAGCCTGAATATTTTTGCGTGTTCGCCGACCGATATCTGACCGGTGGCCGGCGATTCGGACAATGAAAAAGTGAGAGCCGTGCCCGGCGCGGCGGTCGTAAAACTCACTTCGGTTGTAACCGTGCCTATATTACCTGAAGGATCGTTGGAAGCCGGCCTGAAATAATAAGTTTTAGAAGGCTCTAGACTGCTGAGTTTGATGACCTTTTGCGAATCGAAATTAAAAGGAAGCGCTTCGGATATTTTCTGATAATAATCGAGTCTCACGCGCGGCGGGATCACCGAATAATCGTACTGCAGAACGGGATATGACGCTAAGCCGTAATATACCTTTGCGTCGGTGTTGTTGCGGACGCCTTCGTGGATATCGATCGAGCTGAAATTAATGGTCGCCGATTTTGCCTTAAGGTCGGTAACGGTGACCCCCGATACTACAGGCGGCGTTATATCGGGGCTGTTATCGGTGGTTATCTGGATTGGAAGCTGCTGCGGCTCACGGCGAAATACGCTGCGATTGGCTATATTTTTAGTCACTATAAAAACTTTATAGGTCGTGCTGTTGGTAAGGTTTGGAACGGTTAATTCAAAATTGGTCTGAGGGCCTATCTCGGAACCGTCGGCGGGATATCTGGTAAAAACCGACGCGCTGGATACCGCGTATTCGATTTGCGCGTAAGATGACATATTGGTGTTGAAGGTAAGCGTTATGCTGTTATGGGTTTTACGGACCGTATAATTTGAATTGACGATAGGCGCTTCTTTTGAATTGGTGTTCGGATCGAGAGTTTCGAATGTGGCGTCATCCGTATTTATGGTATTGCCGTATTGATCGATAGCCTTGATTCTGTAATGATAAACCGTTTTAGGCGATAAATTGGTAAGGGTTATTTCGTTGGTGATGTTATAAAGATTACTCGACGCGTTGTAAAGATAGGTCGTCGAAAGGCCGTATTCTATGCTGTAGGCCGTAGGAACGCTCGTCGCGTACACAATCTTGACCGCGGATAATTCGGGAGTTACCTGGCGCGGCGTCAGGCTGAAAGTGCCGGGAATGATGAAATCGATATTAGATAAAGTGTATTTGCTCGATGCTTCAACGTTTTTAGAGGTTAATTTATAGTTTTCCTTGACTACCGTGAGCGTGTAAAGGCCGTCGGTGAGCTCGCTGAAGCTGTAACGGCCGTAAGAGTCGGTGGTAGCCGTTTTGGTGAAAGAAGTATCGGATACCTTAACGGCGGTTACTATCGCGCCGGCGAGAGCTACGCCCGTCGCGCCGGTAGCTTTGCCCGATACGAATATAAAGGGAGATAAAACGCGGTTGGTAAGAACTTCTTTGACGGTTTTTTCGCCCGTTTTAGTGTTAATTTCGGTGTGTATATAACGGCTGTCGCCCGATACTACGGCCACTTCGAACTCGATGCTCACATTGGCCTCGGATTTATTTATCATAAGTTTTTTATTGCCGAAGGCCATTATTTCTTTCTGGCCGATTTCGAATTTATAATAACCGGTCGGATTGGTCACCGTTGCTTTGTTAGTGCCGGATAACTGCACCGTCGCGCCTACTAAAGGCACATAGCCGCTTGTCGGTATTATGCTCGCGCGGTTCGGCGCGGAGGCGGTTGAAACCTTAACGGCAGCATTTTGCGGCGCTTTTAAGCCTGAAACTTCAAGACTGCCTGTATTGTTGTTTGGTTCTAAAGAAATTTCGGCCGTTTGCGCAACCGCGTTTTGCGGCGCCGTAGCGCCTGAAGACGGCACGTAAACATAACCTTCGATAACGCTTACTATAGGGCCTATATCTTCAGCGGGCGTTGACGAACTTCCGCTTCCGCCGCCGCATCCATTTATTAAAACTGAATACGAAAGGAAAATTAAAAGAATTAAAAAAGAAAAAAACTTAACAGAAAAAGACCCGCGATTTTTTTCAACGATACTCATTAATAAGTGCACCTCTTTTATATTATATAAAAATATTCTAAATATTTAGCTATACATAGTGTTGTCTATAAAATGTTGAATTAATATTTAAAGACAACACGACAAGCATATTTTAGCATAATATTAGCTAAAATTCAAAGAAATTTTAAATAAATTTTGACAACCTTTTTATTTTGCTGTATAATTACGAATCACGAAGCAAGTGGAGGAAATTTGTGCTGCATGTTTTAAAAATCGTTATATTAAGCCAGAACAACGAGTTTTCAAGAAATATTCTTAAACTGCTCGATGATTCTTCCGAATATATGCCCATATCTTTTCTCACATTCGATTTTTTCGCCAATATCGAAAAATACTCTGCTATCGTGAAAGAATCCGATATCGTAATATTAGATCTCGAGAATATTCATGACGAATTCAATTCCGAAATTTCCATTAAACTTCTTCTCGCCATTAATTCCGAAATCATAATAGTAACCGGCGCTTCCGTCGAAAACCGTCAGGCCGCCATCGCCTCCCTTGCTATGGGCGCCTTCCATTATTTTTTACTGCCGGTTAACGAACACGAAATCGCGGCGATACTCGAAAAATGCAATCAGTACATAGAACGCTTCCTCGATAGTTACGTTATCGAAAGCAGCTCGCATATTCTCGAAAAAAAACTCGATTCGATCTCACACCTTTTCAATTTGCGTAAACTCGCCGACTCGCGATTCGTGCTCGAAAAATTTTTCTATATGGTCATCGATTCGATAATAAGCATAATCAAATGCGATAAATGCTCGATATTATTCCTTGACGAAAAAAACGGCGATATATTGGTGCAGAACAATAAAAATAAAAGAATATTCAACAGAGGCTCCGCTACTATAAACGTTATAGCTACAAAGGCGCCTCAGATCATCGAAAATATCGAAATAGACAACCGCTTCAAGTCGATTAAGAAAAAATTAAAATATAAAACGAATTCGTTTTTAAACGTTCCGATAATTATCGGCGGAAAACTTACCGCCGTCGTTAATGTCACCGATAAAAGCGATAAAACCGAATTCAGCGTCGATGATCTCGAAAAAATACGCGGAATTTGCATGCACATTCAAAATTTTATAATCGATAACAAACAGGATTTCGATTTTTTTCTGTCTAACGACCGTAAAGATATACTCAAAAACATCAATATCGAAAAGAATATACTCAAAAAAACCCTCGCATCGCTCGACTGCGAGCTCGCCAATATAAAAAAGGAATTAGAAGCCCGCAAAACCGAGCTTGGCACGCTATATTCGATGGGTAAAATACTGAAAACCACCTTTTCGATATCCGATCTTTTAAAGATGATAATCGAGGTAATAGAGCGCACCATGGAATGCAAACGCGCTTCGGTGCTCTGGATCGACAATTTAAAGGGCGATATTCTAGTTAAAGGGCGCATCGGCAAAAACGGCCGCGAAGTAGAAGACCTGTTAGTTAAAAAACGAGGGTTCGTCACTAATTACATACTTAAAGAAGGCCGGCCGCTGCTGTATCCGTCGCCCGATTTCAACGCAGACCTGCCGCTTTATAAAAACGAATTCGCGCTTCAAAAAAACCGCGGTTACAAGACCAACTCATTCATAGCGCTGCCTATAAGCGTCAAAAATGAAGTGGTGGCCGTTATTAATATAACCGATAAGCTGTCGGGAAATGTTTTCGACGCCGATGATCTTAAAAAACTCGAATTTATTTCGGGCCAGCTTTCCACGACGATCGAAAACTTTAAACTATCAGAAAATCTTCTCGAAAAAGAGAGAATATCCAAAGAGCTCGAAATAGCCCACAGGATACAATCCCGGCTTCTGCCCAAATCAGCCATCGAAATACCGGGGCTCGAAGTCGCCGTAATGAACTACTCGGCGCTTGAAATGGGCGGCGATTATTACGACTTCGCTAAAGTATCCGAGCGCTATTACGGTATTTGCGTGGGCGACGTCGCCGGCAAGGGAATTCCCGCGTCGCTTCAAATGATGATATTAAGGACGCTTTTCAGACATTTATCGATCGAAAAAATATATCCGGCAGAAGTCGTTAAAGAAATAAATAAAAACGTTATAAACGACCTCGAATCAAACTCTTTTATCTCTTTTTTATACTGCGTTTACGATTCCGAAGAAAAAGAATTGATCTTTTCGAACGCCGGCAACTGCTATCCCGCCCATTATTCAAAGATAAACGATTCGATACAATCTATCGAGGCTCCGGGCCTGCTGCTCGGGGTTTCATCGGATGTATCTTACAGCACTGCTTCTTTTAAAATAAATTCGGGCGACGTTATAGCCCTTTATACCGACGGAATTTTCGACGTGGTTAATTATAAAAAAGAAATGTGGGGCGAAACTGCCTTTTTAGAAGCGCTTAAAAAGAGCGCCGCCATGAATTCCGCCGAAGATATGATAGAGCATATAATGCACGAAATAACTAATTTCAAAGGCACCGAAAAACAGTTCGACGATATGACGCTCGTGATTATCAAGGTAAAGTGAAAAAGGTGAAGCAAAAGTGAATTTTTTAAAGATGCAGCATCTTGGAAACGATTTTATAATAATCGATTTGCGTCAGTACGATACAGGCGCGGCGGGCGGCGCGAAAATAATTAAAACGGTCCTTTCGGCAAAAAGCGTCACAAAGTTGTGCGACAGGCATTTCGGAATTGGCGCGGACGGCGTGGTGGCCGTTTTAAACCCGACGGATAAAAAATACGATTTAAAAATGCGCATAATAAACAGCGATGGAAGCGAGGCACAGATGTGCGGAAACGGCTTAGCCTGTTTCGCGCTCTTTGCGGCTGAAAGCATTAAATGTGCAAATGTTGACGGCGCTAAACGCATAAATTCGAAATCAAGCCGGGCCCGGAGCGGCGGAATTGAAAAATTCGAGCTGAAAATTGAAACCAACGCCGGAGAGCGCGGCGCGAAAATAATAAAAACCCGTTTCGGCGCTTATAAAATAATACTTGATATGGGCGCGCCTGAAATCGAATTCGTTAAAAAAATACAAATCGATAATTATAATTTCACTCTAAACGCCGTTTCAATGGGAAATCCTCACTGCGTGATATTTTTAGACGAGCAGCTTGCGCCCGCCGAATTCGAACGCATAGGCCCGATCATAGAGCGGCATAAATTATTCGTTGATAAAACTAATGTGGAATTCGTCACGGTTAAAAACCGAAGCGAAATTGAAATTGCAGTATGGGAGCGCGGCGCCGGCAAAACGCTCGCCTGCGGAACCGGCGCCTCGGCTGCCGCTTTCACGGCTTATAAGCGGGAATTATGCGGCGCGAAAATTAAAATAGATCTGCCCGGAGGCAAATGCGCCGCCGAAATAACCCGCTCCGGCCGAGTACTGTTAGAATGCCTGCCCGAAAAGGTTTTCGCCGGCAATAAACCTTAGTTATGTT
>CAYTCW010000168.1:2981-8295 GCA_964436235.1 uncultured bacterium | reverse complement strand
GCCACCTGCTGCATCCATGTGCCGATGAGCGAAACGCCGTGGCCGAAAAAGAAAAGCCTGTAATTACGGTTTTTAAACGCCCGAAAAAGGTTGGCGAAAAAACATTTTAAGCGGTATATTAAATATTGCATATAGTTATTTTCAGCTTTCAGGCGTTATTTCTTCAGGCGCGTACGGAATAAAATAAGATATGCCGATATATCCCGCAAGAAAGCCGCCGAGATGCGCCGGCCATGAAACATGCGAGCTGACGCCCATTGCCAGCGCCATGAAAATCTGTCCGAATATCCACAGGCCTACATAATAAACGGCCGGTATTTTAAAAGGGTAGAAAAAGATCACCTGGTAAAATTTAGCGCCCGGAAAAAGCCGCATATAAGCTCCCATTATGCCGGCGACGGCGCCTGAGGCCCCGACTAAAGGCATACTGAATCCGTGGTAAAAAAACATATGGACGAACGCGCCTATTATGCCGGTAAAAAGGTAAAAAGCCATAAAACTCGTTTCGCGGTCGATAGGTTCTTTGCGGTCATAAAATATATCGCATACGTTATCGCCGAACACCCATAAAAAGTACATATTAACGGCAAAGTGCATAAAACTTGCGTGTACGAACTGGTAACTGAATAAATTAAGGAGCCATTTAAATGAAAAAAACTCATCGGGAACTAAGCCGAGCGTATAATAAAAATCGTTTAAAACTTCGAGCGCCCTTGTGGATGAGGCGTTCGCAAAAAGGCTGCTCGCTCCCGCCGCGGCGGAGATGAGTTTGAAAGTCAACGCGAAAACTAAAGTGTTGGCGGTTATTATAAGAACGAGGACTAACGGGAAATAATACCGCGGGTTATAAACTTCGAGCGGAAGGTTTGAAAACAGGCAAAAAAGATAATTAGAAGCCGATATCGATTCGTGCTGGTCGGCGTATTCGTAGTTAAGGCTCTTATAATGCGCGAGGGCTTTTTTTTCTTCGTCCGCCGTGAAAACCGTTGAATTTGAAGTAGAATAAACTGAAGCCGCCGCCGGTTTGACGGGTCCGGCGCCGTAATTTGCGCGCGGCGGAGCGTCGGCGGGAGGTGCCGCAGAAGGTTCCGTAGAAGGTTCCGGCGGCTGCATATAAGCCGTGGCGACTATTGTTTTAGGCCGCAGCGCCGAAGGCTGCCTGAAAGCCGACCCGCTTAATAAACGCTTTACTTTAAGCAGTTCTTCGTTTTTAAGAAATGTGGCAAGGCACGAGCGGCAGAAGTAAAGCTCGTAGGTCAAATCCCCTTTGCGGGCGCCGATTTTATCCATGTTAATCGAGCATGAAGGGCATATTAAATCGGAACCGTCGTATGGAAGGCGGGAAAGTATAGTTTCGGCATCGAGCGAGCCGGCGAGGACTTTTTTCATTTCGCCGCGGTCGTAGTAAATGCCTTTGCATTGGGGGCACGCGTCGATGATAACGTCTTTAACCGTTATTTTATCCATTATTACGCTATCGCGGCAGTAGGGGCAGATTTTAGCTTTCATATCAATAATCCTTCGAGGCGTATGGAATTTTAAATGATATAAGGTCGTCTCACGGAGCGCCCGGCGCATAATATAAATTATTCGAAGCGTGCCGGCGCGCGCGGACATTAGTAAAAAACGCCCTTATTCTTAAAGAGTAAGAGCGTTAATTGTTTTTTATAATTTAATAGCGAAGGAGGGACTCGAACCCACGACAACACGGTTATGAACCGTGTGCTCTAACCACCTGAGCTACTTCGCCTCGAATTATAGCTAAAAGCTCGAGCCAACATATGTTTTCCCGAGCTTATAACATTAATAGCGGGAGCAGGATTTGAACCTGCGGCCTTCGGGTTATGAGCCCGACGAGCTACCAGCTGCTCCATCCCGCGACGTAAAATGCCTAGGGCCGGAATTGAACCGGCACGGGGCCAAACCCCAACGGATTTTAAGTCCGCTGTGTCTACCAGTTCCACCACCCAGGCAACACTGGTTTAACAGTAAAGACATTGTATCACATATAAGTTCTTATGTCAAGAGAAAAAAAGATTTTAATTTAAGACGGCTTTTTATCGGGAGTAAAATGGTTATAAAAACAAGGCAATTCAGGTTTATATATTTGTATATTTTAATATTTTGATCAGGCTTATTACGGTTTTATATTTGTATTACTGCCGTTTAAATTTTGATCAGGTTAATATTAGCGTTTATTATTTCCTTATCTAAGTTAAATTTAAGCCGGTCGAATGAAGGGGCGTTTAGAAACGGGCGAAATCTTTTATAGAAGCCGTAAGGCTCTCTGGGCGTATTAAAAAATCCGCCGTAATTAAGTTTTCCGTCGCCGTTCTTATCTTCAAAGGCCATTATCAGATACCGGCCTTCGGGCATCAGAAAGAAATATTCGGCTTTTCCTTCCTTTATTTTTGCCGGATGTACTATAAGGCTTTTAGAAGCTAAGCCGTCTTCGAAATTAGCTTCGTTCGAATAGATGTTTATATAGACTTTATGTTCGCCGGTTAAGCCGCGTATGTGTCCGCTGACTTTATATGAATGCCCGGCGGAGGCAAAATTAGCGAAGGTGAAAGAAAAGATAAGCGCAAGAAATGCGGCGGTTAAAAGCGCCCCCGAAAATGAAGCGTTAATTTTAATAAAATTAATAAACGATGAGCCGTATTGTATCGATACTTTTTTAATCATAAATTACTATTCCTTTTAAATTAATTTTAGCCGTAAAACTGTAACGGTAAAAGAACTCTATGGATAAGATATGAAATCAGTTAATTTTACAATTATTTTGAAATTATGTCAATAAGCGTATAAAATAATGTCAAATTATATTGAAGATAAAGGCTTATTCTGATATAATCAAGCGATAAATACTTTATGGTTATGGAGTGAATTATTTCATGTATAAATATCTTTACGATTCTTTCGTTTATTCCGGGCTTTCACAAGGCAATTCATACTATTTAAGTATTTTTATTCTTTTAATAGTTATGCTTTTCTTTTGCTGGCTTTCCAATTATATCGCTAAAAAAGTAATATCCAGAGCGGTTTATAAATTCGTCGTCAGGAGTCAGAACCGCTGGGACGACGTTTTTTACGAAAATAAGGTTTTCAGTGCCGTTTCTCATGTAGCGCCCGCTATCGTTATTATGGTTTTTGCCGGTGAATTTCAATTGTGGCGCGATTTTTTGAATAAATTTGCCATGATATACATAGCCGTAATAACTTATATCGCCTTCGACAGGATAATCGATTCGATCGATTCCATTTATAAGACTTATGAGGTTTCAAAAGAAAAGCCCATTACTAATTATCTTCAGGTTTTAAAAATTTTCTGCATTATAGTCTGCGTAATAATTTCGGCCGGCATAATCGTCGAAAAGTCTCCGTGGACGCTGCTTAGCGGTATAGGCGCCATGACGGCCGTTTTAATGGTTATATTCAAGGATACTATAATGGGATTGAGCGCGGGTATTCAACTTTCGGCAAATAAAATGCTTCATATAGGCGACTGGATCGAAATGCCCAAGTACGGCGCCGACGGCGAAGTTGTTGAAATCACGCTTAACACCGTTAAAGTTCAGAACTGGGATAAAACGATCATTATGATACCGGTTTACTGCCTTATATCCGAGTCGTTTAAAAACTGGCGCGGAATGTATATGACGGGCGGCCGCCGCATTAAGAGGGCTATTTATCTTGATATGACCAGCATTAAATTATGCGGCCCGGAGGCTGTCGAAGATTTAAAAAAAGATGAACTGATAGGCGGCTATGTTGAATCGATAATCAGTGAAAAGGTTGTATATGCTGAAAATAATTCTTCTTGCATCGGCGGAGTGCAACCGGTAAATAAAGAAGAAATTGAAAAATCACTTTTACCCGGAGTTGAAAATAAAAAATGCGCCTCCGGCAGCCAGTATCAATCGCTTACTAACGCCGGTATATTCCGCGATTATGTTTATCAATACCTGAAGAAACATCCGCATATTAACGCGAATATGTATTTAATGGCGCGCCAGCTTCAGCCGGGCGCGTACGGCCTGCCGGTTGAAATATACGCCTTCTGCCGGCAAACCGAATGGTCGGCCTATGAAGGCGTCCAGGCGCAGATTATCGAACATATGCTTTCGGTAGCGCCGCGCTTCGGACTCAGGATATTCCAGCGGCCGGCTGCATAGAATTAAAATATGCGCGTATTAAAACAATGTTATTGAAACCCGAAGGCGCTTTATAATTTATAATCCGGAGAATGATAATTTATGTCGAAAATAGTTATAGCCACACGCAAAAGTCCTCTTGCCCTCATCCAGGCGAACCATGTCAAATCGCTTCTGGCGGCGGCGCATCCGCAAAACGAATACGAACTGCTTGAAATAGTTACCGAGGGCGATAAGATACTCGATTCGCCCCTTGCAAATTTCGGCGGCAAGGGATTATTCGTTAAAGATATTGAAAAAGCGATAATCGATAAGCGTGCCGATTTCGCCGTGCACAATGTTAAAGACCTGCCCGCGTCGCTTCCGCGCGAATTGTATATAAGCGCGGTTTTAAAACGCGACAATCCTTTCGACGCGCTGATCTCCGCCGGCAAAAAGCGTCTCGTCGATCTGGCAAAAGGCGCCGTCATAGGCACTTCGAGCGTCAGGCGCGCCGCCGGGCTTTTGAATATAAGGCCCGATCTTAACATAAAAGGCCTTCGCGGCAATGTAAACACTCGGCTCGCAAAGCTCGAGGCGGGCGAATACGACGCTATAATTCTTGCTTACGCTTCGCTTGAAAGAATGAAGATGACCGATTTATGCGCGCAGATAATCGACGATCGCATGATAATACCCGCCTGCGGCCAGGGCGCGCTCGCCATAGAATCGCGGCGCGGCGATAAAGCGGTGAATGAATTAGTTAAATGCCTTAACGATAAAAAGACCTTTCTTGAAATAGAGGCCGAGCGGACCGTTCTCGTTCGCATGAACGCAGGCTGTCACGCGCCCGTCGGCATATACTGTGAAACGCTCTCTGATGGAAGTTTTCATCTGAGCGCCGCCGTTATGACCGCCGACGGCAAGCGTATCGTTTCTTCGACGCGCGTCGGCGTTAAAAATGTCATAGTCGGTTTCGAGCTCGCTAACGATGTTTTAGATCAGGGCGGCAGGGCAATACTTGAGTCGTTAGTCGTCAGTCGTTAGTCGTCAGCCGTTACGGGGAAGTCGTCAGCCGCCAGTCGTCAGGATGCGCCGGGCGGAGTGTTTTCGGGTAAATAAATGGATAAAAATCTTCTTATAGATGTTATAAAATCTTCGATCGAACGGTCGCGGCCGTC
>CAYTCW010000168.1:0-2881 GCA_964436235.1 uncultured bacterium | reverse complement strand
GGCTGGTAGAATTCGCCGAAGCCTCCGGCGCCGAAGATCTTTTGATTTGCCTTGTTTCCGGCGGCGGATCGTCTTTTTTTGAAATTCCGGCGCCCGGAATCGATTTCAATGATTTGTTATCGCTTAATAAACTGATGCTGAATACTAAAATGCCGATCTATGAAATTAATACGGTGCGGAAGGCGATTTCAGCCGTCAAGGGCGGCAAATTTTTACGCGGCATTAAATCCTGGTTAATAACTCTGGCGGTAAGCGATACCGCGGGTTCGCGCCCCGCCGATATCGCCTCCGGCCCGACGGTGCCGTGTATAATAGATAAAACGGCCGCTCTAAATATATTAGAAAAATATAATATATCAGCCCCGCCGGGGATTATTTCGTACTTAAAAGGTTCCGGGCCCGCCGGTTGTATTAAATGCGGAGCCAATCTTAATTCAAAAAATATGATATACGAAATTATAGCCGATAACGGTTCTTTTATAAAAACGGCGGGCGGTCTGTTCAAAGAAAAGACCGGCGTTAAAGTTTTTGCCCGCCAGGGCTTTATGACTGGAGAAGAAGGAGGCGCCGCCGATTTTATCGACTCGCTCTATAAAATAAAAAAAGAATATTCAAAAGATTTTATATTTATCGCCGGCGGGGAAGTTCCGGTGTCCGCGCAAAATAAAACCGGCCGCGGCGGAAGGTGCCAGCACTTCGCTCTCGAAGCGCTGAAATTGTTAAAGGAACGCTCCGGCGCAGACGATGGAGCCGGCAGCTCCGGCAATGGTTCCGGCGCCAATTTTGAAAAGATCTTATTCGCGGCATTCGCCACCGACGGCATCGAAGCCTTTACCGGCGCCGCCGGCGCGGTTTTCGATGAAACTGCCGTCGCCCGGGCGTCTTTAGCCGAAATCGATGACAGCCTGAGCGCCGCCGATAGTTACGGCTATTTTGAAAAAAACGGCGGTCTTATTATAACCGGCGCGACCGGGCTTAACGTTAACGATATATTCATAGCTTACTGCGATTGCGGACTTGCCAGGCATTGTTGAGGGCATAGCGATTATTCGCTCTTTGTAGTTCGCGTCGAATTTCTCTTGTACTGTCTCAAAGAATTTTTCTTAAGAATTCACTTCGTTTTTGAATTCTTCATAACTCGTATAGTTGAAAATTTTTGTTAGAACCGAGTTTATCCGTTCAATATTCATTTTTTGTAATTTACTTATTTCTTCGTTTTTGATATCGCCGAATTTAACGCTTATAAGAGTTTTAACGCTTTCTATTTTTCCGAGCAGTTCGCCTTCCACTTTTCCCTCGGCCTTTCCCTCAGCTTTTCCCTCGGCCTTTCCCTCAGCCTTTCCCTCAGCCTTTCCCTCGGCCTTTCCCTCAGCCCTGCCGAGCACTTTGCCTTCGATAATTCCTTTGGTCATTCCCTGTATATAACCGTCTTCTTTAATGGTGGCTATAGTTGACATTGCTTTCGCGCGCGCTTCGAGTATATCGCGCATGACGGGGTCGGCGTTGACTTTATTTAATTCTTCGAATGCCATAGTTATTCCCTCCTCGTTGATAAGTTCTTCGGGCAGCGCGCTGCCGTCGCCGTAAAGCGCGTCGCCGAATTTAATCACGTGCAGCCATTTTTCGAATTTAGTCTGCAGCGAGCGCGGTTTGTCGAGGTTGAACTTCGTTAATTCGACGAAGTTTAGCTCGAATAAATCGGTTAATTCGTTTTTAGAAACTGTGTTAAGCAGCTTATAGCGGTTATGTATTTGCGTTTCAGAGGCGAGCAGGTCGAAGTCGATGATTGAAATTCCTATGGTCTTACGCAGCTGCGTGTATTTTTCACCGTCTTTTACCTGGCTGGAATATAAGCGCGAAAGATAATACAGCGCCCGTTCTATAAAACAGCTGTGGCCTAATATTTGCACTTCGATAGTATATAGCGTTCCCGCTTCGTCTTTGGCTTTTACATCTACTACCGAGAATTTATCTTCGCTAAATTCCTTTAAATTAAAGGGGTTAATAATTTCGAGCACGCTAATTTTGTTATCGTTCGGCCGTTCGAGCAGAGCGTTTAAAAGATGCGACAGCAGGGGCGTCGTTTGCGGCCGCCCGAAAACATATTTAAAAACGAAATCGGATAGAAAGCCATAGATCTGTTTTGACATTAAAACACCTGCTTTCGATATATTTAAGATATGTCACTATTTCATCTAAATTAATTTAAACGGGTTGATGATTTTAATTTTTTTATCGACAATTAAGCCGTGCTGCATATCTTCAGAAAATAAAATATTTGATTTGCTTTCGATCGCTGAGCCGATGATAAAACTATCCCAGAAAGAAAAATCATGTTTTTTTCTCATTTTGCATGCATTGATAAGAGAATCGTGATTAATATTAACAACACGGTAATTCGTATAAAATGAATTCACAATTTTTTCGATTTCATCTTCGGAGAATTTTGCTTTTTTAATTAAATTTACGCAAACCTCATTTATCACCTGAACGCTTATATTTATTTGTTTTTCATTTTTTATAACTTCTCTGGCGATGTTAATTTTTTCTTTATCGCCGCAGTCTATAATTGCGTATAACCAGATATTTGAGTCTATAAATACGCTATTCATAAATTTCTTTCCTTGTAAGCGGCTTGAAATTCTTTATTTTTAAGGGTGTTTCAATTAAATTAGCAAGCAAATTTTTTTTATCGCCTGTAACGCCGCGCTTTTTTTTCTCATTGAATAAGATAATAACCTTAACTTTTGTGTTTTGGTCTATCTTGTTTAAAGATTCCGGAAGCCTTATAAACCCGTTTGTTGGAGTAGTAACAAATTCAATGGCTTTCATGATTAATATCTCCTTTTAAGATTTCTTCGCTTTCATCATATACCGTGTC
>CAYTCW010000167.1:4052-8446 GCA_964436235.1 uncultured bacterium | reverse complement strand
TTTAACGGCCGCCTTAAAGGCACCGATTACAAACGATCCATGCTGCCTGCCGCTATAGCTAATATAACCGCCTACAGCGATCCTCCGGTTATTAATTCATTCGAACTTAAATTAAACGATGAAATAGAGGAGTTTTCCCACAGCTGTTCAAAAGTTATGACTCAGAGCGGCCAGCCGATGGTCCGTCTCAAAAATTACGCCGACACCGCCTCTGAAGGAGGCGAAATCAGCTATATTAACGAAGCGAACTGCTTTATCGACATTACAATAAAAAAAGAAGCTAAAAAATTGAATATTTCCCCTATCGGCGAAATTTCAAAAATTATTTGCGGCCCCGACGGCGACACTCTCTACGCCATAAGCGCAGCCGGCAATAAAGTTTATCTGATTACCGGCCTCAAAGAAATGAAAGATATCAAAACTATCGAATATTCCAATAATATTATAGATCCCGTCACGATATTATTTTCACCGGTTTCGCCGCAAAACAGAACAAAGGCTTATGTGTCTTGCAAATCCAATATAGTCGAGCTGAGCGGAGAAAAACTCATTTCTTCGCCGACGCCATATGAAATTTCCGGTTCGCTTATTACCGATAATAATGAGATCATCTTTTACGATAATTTAAGCGGGCAGATATATAAATGCCCGCGAACGCTTCAAAAAACGGTTTTTGTAAGCGTGGTAGATAAAAACGAAGGCTCTATGGTTTCCATGCCGCCGGTTAATATAAGTAAAAAATTCTTTTCTTATAAAGACAGCGCCGCCGGATTTAATTCAAGGAAGTACATAAGTTACAATTACGTATACACCTCGCGTGATTTTCCGGCGGGAATCAGACCCGAAAATCCTCAGCAATGGAAGATCCAATCTGATTCCGACGAAAGCGTTTTAAATGTATTCGTTATCGATTCGGCTTTCGAAGCTAACGGTCAGCTCGATTTGAATACCGATCTGATCATAAAATTCGCGACCGCCGATAAGCAGCTTTATCCCGAAAATTTTTCAGGCAAATCCAATTCCATGCTCAAATGCATAGGCGGACGCCTCATTATTTCCGGCGATAAAAAAGACCGGGTATTATTTACTTCCATCGACGACGCGGCTGCTCCGCCGTCGGTTTATAACGCCCCGGACGGAGTTTTTAAATCTGAAGAAGGGCTTTGCAATATGCAGCTGAGGTCTTCTACAAATGAAGAGTCCTACTACAGGCAAAAATGCGGAGTCCGATACGGCGACTGGGGAGTCTCGGACGGAACGCCCGAAGGCTCTTTCGGCGGTATCTATTTACTCGGCGGGATAGACAGCAGCTTTATGCAGTACAACGCCGAAAGCCGCTACGCGCTATTTTATACGCGCCATTTATACACGGCCAGCACGCTGCCTTTCAATTTAAACGATTATGAAACAGTCTGGAATAAAACTAACGTTTACGTGATAGATTACTCGGCCGAATTAAAACTTAAAACCGCCGGCATGTTAAAGATAAAACAGGGCGCGATAATAAAACTCGATACCAATTCCGCCTTTGCCGTAGAAGGTATTCACGACACGATCTATCCGCGCTCCACTTTTATATCCGACGGCAGCCCTTATGCTCCGGTCGTATTTGAGCCTTTAAGCATCGCCGGTTCAAAAGAAGGGCAATCTCCGCGCGATAGCGTCCTGCCCGACTCGTATAAAGTATTTTTTAAAGGCACGGCCGAAGTTTGCAATGTAAGAAATACCGAATTTAAAACTATCGGCAATTTAATATTCGACGGCGGAAACGCTTATTTGAATAACTGCGATATTAGCGGCACTATAATAGGAGTTACTGCAAAAACGATAATTAATTTCAAAAACTATTCTACGGCCAAATTAGTTAACAACCGCATCAACTTCTTTTACCCTTCCAAATTAAGCGTTACAAACGAAAGCAGCCCGCTTTTTGCGAGAAACGATTTTAACTTCACTTACAGCAACGGCCAGGGCGACCCGTTAGAAGCTTTTATTGACTGCGATTGGCCGTCTATTTCGTTATTTGATTCAAATAATTTTTACGATGGTTATATTTCAGGAAGCGCCTCCACAAACAGATTTAACGGCCCTAAAATAATGTTAAGATCAAACGCATATATCGACAATAATTATTTTTTAAATACTTACCAGCCGGTTCCGCCCGAAGGCGGCACTTCGTGCGAAATTTTCATCAGTTCGAGAAACATATTCAAAAATGACATCTGTTCATGGGTACAAATAAATAACAACTATTTTTTAAACAATCACCTTCCGATTTATATCGAAGATTTCTCCGAAGCCGATATTTTTAAAAACAGGATTAAAAACAATTACTTTATAAACAGCTCAATTATAGCGGCTCAAAAAAACGATTCGCTTAATTCGGCGGGACTCGCGCGTTTCGTTCAGGGACAAAAAGCGGCCGCCGATAACGAAGACAATATTTATATAGTCGATAAAAAAACCGGAGCCTATTATAAATTCAATTCAAACGGAAATATACTGATGCGCGTCGGCGCGAGCGGAATGGGAAACGGCCAATCCAATTCGCCGACCGCCGTCGCCGTTAATATGACGGGCGAAGTTTATATCGCCGATACGGGCAATAAAAGAATACAAAAATACGATAAATACGGTAATTTTTTATTGAAATTCGCTGATTTCGGCGAAAACGAAGGCAGCCTTAAAAACCCTTCTGCTATGGCTTCAGCCACCGTTAATAATGCCGAAGTTCTGCTGATAGCAGACAGCGAACGCAGCCGTCTTCTTAAATACAGCAATCAGGGCGAATTCATCGAAGAAATAGGCGGCGAATACGGCGGATTGAATAAACCGGTCGATTTAGCGGTTTCAGCCGATAATAAATTCGTTTTCGTGGCCGATTCGCTTAATAACAGGATAGCTAAAGTACAGTTAAATATAGACGAATACAAGACCGAAAGGTTTTTTTCGACCGTAAAAATTTTCTCAGCCTCCGGCGCGAGCTCCGGCGGTTTCGATGAAGGCGGCTCATGCCCTGAAGGCGAATATTTTGAAATAGAAACCGCTGCCAAAAATTCCGACGGCAGCACTAATATCGATTATAAGCCTCGCTCGGGCGTGACGATAAAAACCGATTTTGCCGGCGGAACGCTTTGCTGGGAGGGAAAAGGCATTACCGATAACTCCTCGCAGTCCTCAGACAATGGGGCAGTTTTAGGCGAAACGGCCTTTAATAAAGGCAGCGCAAGATTTTTCGTCCGCGCCTCTGCCGCCGGAAAAGTTAAGATTTTAATAACCGATAATATAAATGATAAATTAAAGGATGAAATAACTTTAAACTGGACGCCGGAAAACATTCCGCACGGATTGTCGTGCGCAGGCATAAATGAAAAAGGATTCAGGCGTTATCAGGCGGTTAACGATCCCGAAGTTAAATTCATAAAAATACCCGGCTCGAATTTTGAACGCGGCAATGACGGCTACTCCGGCGGCTATACCGAAATAAAAATGGGGCCGTATTATATCGCGGAAACGCTTGTAACCAACGCGCAATTCAATCGCTGGCAAATATTTAGCGCGCATGCGCCGGCGCTTAAAGGAGACTGGCAATGGGCTTCCCCACCCGGCGCCCAGCCGGCCGGCGCTCAGCCTGCCGCCGCTAAAGATTACGCGGACCATCCCGCGGTTTTTTTAAGCTATGACGACGCTAAAAATTATTGCTATTGGCTTTTACGCGGCGAAAACTCGAATCAGAACGATATTTATTTACCGAGCGAAGCGCAGTACGAAAAAGCTATGCGGGGGGGCAATCTCGAAGGCATCGGCAATTCATTCGGCGCGAAAGCCTACCCGTGGGGAAATTCATTTTCTTCGGATTTATTGAACGGCCTTTTTATTAAAACGCCGGACGAAAGAATTCTTTTTGATTCGGCTGGAACTACGCCTGTTTATAAATACCGGCCTCAGGGTTATTACGGATTATACGATATTTCAGGCAACGCTTACTCCTGGTGCCGCGACTGGTACCACGAAAAATATCCGGGCGGACGAATCAATCCGGTTAATATAATAACGGCCGATTACAGGGTTATAAGAGGCGGCTCATGGAAAATGGGCGACGATAATTCATTTAAATGCTCGGCCCGTAAATACGCGCTTCCCGCTTATAATTTCGACGATGTTGGAATAAGGCCGTGTTTTTCTTCTAATAAGTAATAGCAGAAACGGAACCAAAACAATAAGATGGGATAAAATATGATGACAACACAAGATAAAAAATGCAATGGCATAGCGGCATATAAATCAATGGTGAATATTATGGTTAAAAAAATTAATGCGATTATACAACCCTTTATCATCAATTCTAAAATACACGGCTGTTTTTTAATTACGGCCGCCGTTTTAGCGCTCAT
>CAYTCW010000167.1:0-3952 GCA_964436235.1 uncultured bacterium | reverse complement strand
CCGCCGGGCGGAATCGGCTACAGGGCGGTATTGCAGCGCAAATTATACTCATGGGAAAGCTGGAAAAATTACTACGAAGACCCGGCGCAGTATGCCGTTGACACTTACGAGCCGATTATAAACACGATGGAACCCGAAACCGGAATAGTATCACAGAATCCCTTTATTACCTTCAAATGGCGCGGCTATGACGAAGGAACCGGCCTCCACGCAACACCTTACACATTCATGCTGCTTACAAGCTCTCAAAAACCGCTTTATAATTCAGGATGGACGGCGGATACCTCATACACGCCCGCCGAACCTCTTACGCCGGGAACTTATCTTTGGGGTATTCACGTGCGCGACAACGACGAGAATATTACACGCTCGAGATTTTACACCTTTTCAATAAACAGCTCGGAACCGCCTTCCATAAGCCATTTCGAAGTAAGCGGGCCAGGCGCGTCAACCAACTATACTTCCAGTGAAAGCGTCACGGCCGAATTGAGCGCGACCGATAACATGGGAGTATCGCATTATTACATCTCGGAAGAAGCGATTCCCTTAGAAATCAACGATGCACGATGGGTGTCCGTCGGCAAACCAACTATGTCCTACTCGGCGAGCGTCCCGTTTAAAATAAAATTTAAACATAATAATTTCACCGCCGAAAACCATTATAATTACGCTCATAAACTTTACCTCTGGTTTAAAGACCTTGAAAATAACGTTTCACAAATGAAGACTTACGCGCTGATAACCGATATAACCCCGCCCCGTAATACTTCGATATCTATAAATAACCGCGCTCAATTCACGCTCAAACGCGAGGTCAAATTAAAACTCGAAGCTACGGATAATATAGCCGTAATAGGTTATCTTATAAAAGAAAGCGCCGGAGTTCCCCAAAAGCCTTCAGCTAACGACCCGGCCTGGGTTATCAACCGAACGTTCGAATTAATGAAAATGGGCGAATTCGATTATACTTTAAGCGAAGACATAGGCACGAAAACTCTTTTTGTGTGGTACCGCGACGACGCCGCTAATATATCCGAAGCCGCGAGCGCCTCTATCCAATACGACACCAAACCTCCAATAAGCCCGATCATAGGCAGTATCGGCCTTAAAAACGTCGGAACCGGCGATAACTTTATTAACAGCCGTGAGGCGACTTTTCTTCTGAAAGCAAGCGGAAGTTATAACAATCAAATAACGGCTTTCTACCTTAAAGAAAGTAAATATCCGCAGGAACCGCTCGCAGAAGATAGCGGCTGGCAGCTTTTTATTCCGGCTGAGGTAAAGGTGGAAACCGAAGCGCGCCTTACTTTAAGCCCTCAGGACGGCACGAAAGAAGTTTACGCATGGTTCAAAGATTCTTTTTCAAATATTTCCGCGCCATATAAATGCGAGCTTCTCTTCGACCGTGAACCGCCGTCAGGATCTTTTACTATCGAAAACGACGGCGCCTGGAACACGAAAAAACAGGTCCAAATACATATAAACGCATACGATTCTATAGCGGTTAGCGCATATTTAACCTCGGTTTACCGCTACGATAATCAAGACCTGAAAAACAATCCCAATTTATGGAATTATATAACGCCGCAAAAATCCATATCATTAAAAACTGATATTGACCTTACCGACATAAACGGAGAGAGAAACATTTATCTATGGCTCAAAGACGCTGCAGGAAATATTTCCGCGCCTTTTGTCGAAACCGTTAAATTAGACAATCAGCCGCCTGTTTTTGGGGCTTTAAACGCTGAAGTCGTAAAAATAGCCGGCAGCGGCGCCGGCTTCCTTGACGGCCCCGCACAGGCAGCCCAGTTCGACCTTATAGACAGCGTACACGCCAACTATAAAGACGAAATATACGTGGCCGATTTCAGAAACCGGCGGGTACGAAAAATCAAAGACGGATTCGTAACTACCTTCGCCGGCTGCGGCCAGGAAAACAGAGAAATATACGGGGAAAATGCCATAGTGTTCCCTTCTGGAATCGTCGAAGACGATTACGGAAGAGTTTATATCACCGATGGCCACTTATCAAAACAGGTAGAGCCTGACGGCACGGTCAAACGCTATGCGGGAAATGATTTCCGCAATCCCATGAACCCGAACCATCATCCCGGCGACGATCCGAATGTCGAAACCCGGCCCCGGCTGTTGACCGAATTTAAGCAGACGAACGGTATTTGCATAGACCGCTATGGCAACGCTTATATTTCAGACGTAAGGCATATAAGACGGATCAGAAACGATATAGCGACCGTTTATGCCGGCAACACCAAAAGCAATAATACTCAGGACGGCCCGGCAATCGATATAAAATTATCCAACGCCGCCGATATAACCGTCGATACGGCCGGCAGCGTTTACTTTCCCGACGCCGGGTTAAATATAATACGAAAAGTTACCAGCGACGGACTATGTAAAACAATTGCCGGCGGCAACGGTTCTGCAGGCAATCAAGACGGTTTTGCCGGCATAAACAGATTATTTAATCCGACTACGATCACGGTCGATAAATTCGGCGTTATTTATATCGCCGATTTCGGCAATAATCAAATTCGCCGCCTGACTCCCGACGGTTATCTATCCACGATAAAACCTTCGAAAAAAGGACTTGAAATAGTAATGCCTAACGGACTTACACTGCTTTCCGACGGCAGCCTGATCTTCGGCGAGCAGGAAATGAACCAGGTCAAAAAAATCACATTCACGCATACTGACGGCATTGAATTAATGCCCGGGCAGGATTCTGACGGTGGAATATTCAAAATTCTGATTACCGCTTCAGATAACTATTCCGGTATTTCATCCTATTACCTTTCAAATATTGCCGCCGCGCCTTCGGCGGCCTCGGGCGGCTGGATTAACATCAATTACACGGGCGGCGAACAGACATTCGAAGTCAGTTACGCGCCTTCGAATCCAAAAGAAACTCAAACGCTTTACGCCTGGCTCAAGGACCGCGCGGGAAATATCTCTAATTATCAAAGCATTAAATTAAATGAAAAAACTATGCAGATAGTCGATTCATTCGGTGATTCAAGCGTTCTGTCGTCTCCGTCCGCGGTTGCCTGCGATAGAAACAACAATATTTACGCCGCTGATTTATCGATTTATCCCATAACGAAATTCAAAGCCGATAAAACTCATACCAAACACGGAACCGCCGGCTATCTTGACGGCCAGCTCGGGAGCATAAGTTCGATAGTGGCTTTTAACGACGGCTGCCTCGGAGTCATCGAAAGTTCTAAATTAAGGTTTTCTTTTATTGACGACACCTTTAAAATCATTAATTACATATCCCAATCTATCGACCTGTCGCTTAATATTAACGATGAACAAACCGTAAGATCGGCGCCTTTAAGAGATAAAATAATAGACAAATACAACTCAGAGAGTAAAAACACTCAATTTGGAATTAATTACGGATTCAATTTCGACTTCTCGCGCGTTCCCGATTTTTACTTTTCACCCCAAAAATTGGAAGTATATACCGACGCTAATTACACGCAAAGATTAAACGGCCCGGTTTCAAGTTATAAATATCCGGTTTTATACCTTAAAGTGAGCGGTTCGGGAAGTGAAGGCAAAAGAATCAACTCCATAATAGCGCGAGTCACTTCTACGAGCGATACGGCTGGAAACGCCCTGCAATTCATTGAAACCGGCGAAGAAACAAATGTGTTCAAAGCAAGTTTAAAGATCGGAAAATATTCTTCCGTTTTAGATTCAACAACCGGAATAAAACTCGACGACAAAATATATATAACTTTTTACTCGCGTTCAAATTCAAAAACTTTTACACTCAATATAAGCGGGCAGTGGATCTTCGTAGGCGAAAATCAAACGTCGAACTCCTGCGCCACCTATATTTCGATGAAGATATTCAACGGCATTATTTACGTCGCCTACAGCGACGAGCAGCAAAGCGATAAGGTGAGCGTCGTTAAATGCG
>CAYTCW010000166.1:0-8481 GCA_964436235.1 uncultured bacterium | reverse complement strand
AACTTAAAAACTATAGAAGGAGCGTGTGAGTTATATATCATGGAAAACAACTCAGACGTAAATTCAGTTGACGATCTGGTTAAAAACGGTTACCTTAAAGTAAAACCCGTCTGTTATGCGCGGCGCGAAACAAAAGACTCGTATTTGTTTTCTAAACCGCTTAATAATTCTAACTTCACTCAATTTTATAAAATCGTCAAATGTTCAAATCACGGCTTCTACTTAACCAGTAATAACATATTTGAAAAAGAGCTCGACTCAGCCATTGAATACCGAAGGGAACGCCGCAATTTTTTTATGACCATAGCCGCGGTTTTATCGCTTTTAATCCTGTGGCAGTCGATTATACTATGGAGGAAATCATCATGTTAACTATAGACTATTCCAGATGCCGCGAATGCGGCGCCTGCTTAAAAGTTTGTAAACACGGCCCGCTGCGCGCTTCAAAAGATAATGCCAACCGGCCGGAAACCGCTCCGGACAACGCCGGCTGTTTTTTATGCGGCCACTGCCTGAGCGTATGCCCTGCCGGCGCGATCACAATCGACGGAGCGGACGCCGTTAATTTAAACGAAAAACGCCAGCCGGTATCCGATTACGACAATTATATTAATTTCATAAGAACGAGGCGCAGTGTTCGTAATTACATAAACGAACAGTTAGACGGCGAGCTTGTCGCAAAAGTTATAAACGCGGCGCGCTATTCGCCCACGGCTAAAAACTCCGGGGGCGTCCGCGTAACGGTAGTCAGCGGCGAAAGCGTCCGCAAATTGGCTAAAATTACATTTGATTTTTATAAAAAATTAATCGACATGGTTAAATCGCCCTTTAAAAAATATCTTTTTATGCTTGCGGCCGGCTATTCAACCGTACGCGCCATAGAAAACAATATGGCCTCATTCGAATACGGCTATAATATGTGGGCAAACGGCGTCGATCTTTTATTTTACGACGCGCCCGCGTTATTAATTACCCACGCCGATAAAAACCTCGCCATGCCCAAAGACGACTGCAGCTACGCGCTTTACGCAATGAGCCTCGCCGCTTCGTCTCTCGGATTGGGCAGTTGTATCAACGGCTACTTTTTAAGGGCCGCCGAACATAGCGATGAAATTAAAAATTTCATCAAACTGCCTCCTAACCATCAAGTTTACGGCGCCATGACGCTCGGGCGCAGTTCGGTTAAATATCATAAAACTCCCAATCGCAAGCCGGTCGATACTTTTTATATAAGCTGAAAAATATTAACCGATAAAAGGCGCGGTAGAGCACGGCATTCAGTACACGGCAATAAAACCGCCTTAGAAATCGCAACGCTGACGAAAGATATATATGTCAAATATTTTCGAGATCAATTTTTTAAAATTCATAAAAGAAACGGGAGTAATATTGCCCGGCGATAAAATACTGATCGCCTATTCGGGCGGCTTAGATTCAAGCTGCCTTTTATATCTTTTATTTAAATTCCGCAGCGCGCTCGCTATCGATACAAAGGCCTTCTACCTCAACCACGGCATCAGGCCGGCTGAAGAATTAAGCGCTGAAATCGAACTGATTAAAAAAAACTGCGCCGCTTATAACACTCCCCTGGCCGTCGCGGCCGCCGATATTAAAAAATTAGCGCGCGGCGAAAAGCTCAGCGTCGAAGACGCCGCCCGCAAAACCCGTTACAAATTACTTGACGGCGCGGCGCGCGAAACCGGATGCAATAAAATAGCCACCGCGCATCATCTCGACGATTCCGCAGAAACGGTAGTTTTAAAATTAATAAAAGGCGCCTCACCGTCGGCGTTCGGCGGAATAGCGGCCTCGTTCAAAAATATTATAAGGCCTTTGATGTTTACAGGCAGATATGAAATCGAAAAATACGGCCGCGAAAACGGCCTTGTCCATTCCACCGATTCGACTAACGCCGATAACGGCTACGAAAGAAATTTCCTGCGGGCTAAGATAATGCCTCTGATAAAAGAATTAAATCCGGGGTTTTCCTCTGCAGTATCTAATTTCTACGATATACAAAAAGAAGAAAACGACCTTATAGACTCCATGGTATTTGATCTTCACCGAAAGTTCGCGGCGGCGGGCGGCGAAATTTCCGGCGACGGTCCGGACGGCTCGTTCGCCATGCCCGCGGAGGAATTCAATAAAATGCACACGGCCGTCAAACGACGCTATATACTTCATATATTCAGGCTGTTAAACGCGGACTGCGGGCGGATAAACTACGCCGCCGTCCGCCTGGCGCTTGATTATATCGAAAATAACAGAAACGCCGAATATATCGAAATCATAAAAAATCGTTTGTATATCGCTAAGCGGTCGAATTTCAATCCAGCCAGAAAGTACGCCGCCGTCTCTAACCGTATTATATTCAGTGCCGTCAAACCAGTAGAGCGTTTCGCTCCAATCGAATTCGCGCCGGTAGAAATTAAGGCGGGCGGCGATAAAACGCTTTCATGCGGCGGCTTTAATTACCGCTTCACACTCGATGCGGCCGGCACGCAAAAGTTATGCGCTTCTAAATGCGGGCCGGAAGGCTTCGCGTTTCGTTTCATCCTGCCGGCGGGCACCGAATTTCCGCTTATTATAAGGCCTTTTGCGCCCGGCGATAAAATAAAGCCTTCCGGCATGAAAGGCGGCACGCAAAAATTATCCGATCTTTTCATCAACGAAAAAATATACGGGCCGCTCAAAAAATATATACCCGT
Source organism: uncultured bacterium (assembly GCA_964436235.1). GTDB lineage: Bacteria > Muiribacteriota > UBA9980 > UBA9980 > UBA9980 > UBA9980. The sequence goes on along the minus strand of CAYTCW010000166.1, from coordinate 5,773 downwards.
TATATGCGATGCACACGGCGAAATAATCGCCGTGTGCAATATTAAAATATCCTTATATGCCGCGCCTTATAAACCGGACGCCGATTCCGCCGAAGACGGTTATTTATTTTCCGCCTTCTCGAAAGAGATCTTATAAAGTGCGAACCCTTCTTTTTTTACGCCCGTTTCACATTCCTTATTGTCTTTAATAGCGTATTTTTTAACTTCGCCGCTTATTAAATCGGTAACGACCGCCGTTTTAAAATCGGCAAAAGCCGACGGTTCGTAATCGGTGAAATTAAATATTTTAACAAAATTAAGCTTCTGCCCGGCTAATTCGTCCGAATTGCAAAAAGCCGCTATCACCGCGGAATTCTTATAAACACGCGCAAACGAATAAACGCCGGCCTTATCGTCGGCCGAATAAGTAAAAATCGCGCCGCGCCTCAATTCGATATTATCGTTACGCAGAGCAATGGCTCTTTTATAAAAATTATATATACCCATGTCCCACTTCGATTCGTCCCACTCCATACATTTACGGTTCTGGGGGTCTTTATCGCCGTCGAGCCCGATCTCGTCGCCGTAATAAACGCAGGGCGCGCCCGGATAGGCCATTATGAAAGTTATCAGTTTATAAAGCGGCGCTTTATCACCGCCGCAAACGCTCAGTATGCGCGGCGTGTCATGAGAGCCAAGAAGGTTTAACATAGAAAAGAAAGCGGAATCAGGCAGGTTTATTTTATCGACGGCCAATTTAGCGTCGAACTCCACTGCCTTAATTTCTTTTTTAACGAAAAATGACAGAAGCGAGTTTCGCAGCCTGTAATTCATTACGCCGTCGAACTGGTCGCCGGCAAGCCATTTCGAGCCGTCAGACCATATTTCGCCCACTATATAGGCTTCTTTATTATAACTTTTGACCGCCTTGCGGAAATCTTTCCAGAACGAATGGGGCAGCTGCTCGGGAACGTCGAGCCTGAAACCGTCTATAGCGGCAGTTTTCATCCAGTGATGAACGACCGTCAGCAAAAAATCATAGACCGCCGGATTTTTAATATTTAACTTCGGCATAGAGCCTATATTCCACCAGCAATCATAATTAGGCTTGCTCATATCGACAGGGAAACTTTTAAAATTAAACCAATCTTTGTATTCGCTCTTTTCACCGGTTTTACGAACATCGGCGAAAGCGAAGAAATCGGTGGAAGTGTGATTGAAAACGCCGTCAAGTATTATTTTAATACCCGCGCCGTGAAGAGTATCGATCAAAACTTTGAAATCGCTCAGCGCGCCGAGCGTCGGATCTATTTGAAAATAATCGACCGTATCGTATTTATGGTTAGAAAAAGATTTGAATATAGGGTTGAGGTAAACCGCGTTCACTCCCAGTTTTTTCAAATGAGGCACTTTTTCGTTTATGCCTTTTATGTCGCCGCCCGTAAAATTATCCAGCGCGGGAGCGCTTCCCCATTTTTGAACGAAATCCTGGTTGAGTGATTTATCGCCGTCGCAAAAACGGTCCGGAAATATCTGATAAAAAACCGCATCAGGCCACCAGCAGGCGCGGTTTATGCTCAAAAAGAAATAATCGGGAACGCCGAAAGCGTTATCATACAAAGAACCCTGTCCGGATTTCGGCTCGAAACCGCCCTTGTATCCATAATATGCCTTACGGCCGCCGGAATTCAACAGGAATAGATATACTGATTTAGAATCGCAATTATCGAAATATGACCTGTAATAATCGTAAATGCCGTCACAGGCGAATTTTTTCATTCCGCTCAATTCAAAGCGTGAATTTTTATCCTTCGCCTTTAAAATCGAAACGGAAGCCAGATCGTTTTTAAAAGAACGCAAAACCAGCCTTACACTTGAAGTGGCGATAAAATCGATATATTTTACCTCGGTCGGTTTGTGCATAAGCCCGTCAAGCTCAATCTTATCGTCGTTATCCGACACTTTTTCAAGACGGGCGTAAAGTTTACCGCCCGCATGGATAACGCTGTTTTTACCGCCCTGACCGTCGTCCATCGTTTCGGGATTTGACGGATCGCTTACCCAGACGCTGTTATTAATGACGAATTTATACTGATGGCTGCCGGCGGGAACTTCAATTTCGGCCTCCCACATGCCGCCCGCGGTTTCTTTCATGGGCGACGCCTCTTTATTCCATTCGTTAAAGCTGCCTGCGACGCTGATAGTTTGAGCCGCCGTATTCGGCGTATAACAAAATTTTACAAGCTCATATTCCGGCGCCGCGGAATTTCCTGCCGCCCCGGCGGCAGACGAAAATAAAAGCAATGCCGATAAGCCCATCACAAGCGGCATCACCAGTATTTTAAACACGGCATTATTTTCTTTAACTTCAAAAAATCGAGTTTTCATCATTAATCCCCCGTCAGAAATTTATGTTGATTTATAAAATTTATAACAAGCCGTATAATTTTTGGCGGCAAACAATATTTTTAAATGTATTATTTTTTCGAATTATCGCCTTCATCGCCATTACCGGCGCCTTTCCTTTCGTTTTCAGAATCATGCGATTCTTTTTTTGACGCCGATTCATTTTCACCGTCTTTTTCGCCGTCGCCAGCGCCCGACAGTGATTTTTTAAATTCCCTGATGCTTTTACCGACCGCGCCGCCGATAAGCGGAAGTTTATTAGGGCCGAATACAACGAGCGCTATCACCAATATTACGATCAATTCAGTCGTGTTCAAACCAAACATCTTTCACCATCCGATTTATACAATTTAAGATAATCCTCGGCACGCAAAGTAAAAGCGCGCCACCGTTTATTACGCTCTGCCTTTAGTTATCTCGGCCAATAAAATAAGGTTTTGAAGATCTTTAAGCGCGTCCTGCGGCTTGTAACCCGATTTGATATCGACGCGTTTAATAAATTTATACTCGTTATTGGTCATTTCGAAAGATAAAAACGGCTTGAGCGTTTCTAAAGTTTTTTTGAATTTTTCGTTCAATACTTTTTTAGCGTCGTCCTCCGATATATTCTGCACTATATACTCCGCGTCGAAAACGGGATCGCCTATTTTTACTTCGGCTGAAAGATTTACTTTATCTAAAAGTTTACTGACCACGTTTTCCGGTCTTAATAAAAGCCTGTGCGGCGGAGCCATATTAACTTCAAGCAATATTTCGGACGCGTCAAGAAAATCGACTTTAATATAGTGTTTATCGTAATCCGCATAAAGTCTTGAAAACGGCCGTTTAGCGGCGTCGGTAATATTGCCCATTCCGTCTTCTTTAATTATCTTGCCGCCGGTTAAACCTTTTAATTCCTCTAAAAATTCATTAACCGTCATTTTAAACCTCCATCCATTTTTGGTGAATAACTTTGTGATCTATTAACGAATGATCCTTCAGCAGGACTAAATAATAATTCCGGTCTGCCTGCCGTCCGCGGCACGCAGGCTGAATTTGAAATCTTCAAACCCGCAGCCGGCTTTATATTCGATTGCATATTCGAGCGATTCGCCCGCTTTAACTTCCAGGGCTTTTTCGAGCGGAAAATGAATGTTATTAAGCGCCCAGAAATCGCTCAGCTTCTTAAAACGCTTCATACCGGCCGATTGATGAACTAAAAGTTTAAGGCGCAAAGTGTTTATAAGTCCGCCGCGCATTATTTTTAATTCGCCCGCCGCCGCCATATTTTCATCCTGCGCCGTATTTTTATGATAATCGGCTTCATAGTATATCACTGGAGCGCAATAAGCCTCAACACCGGTTTCGGCCTTTGAATAAGCGTCTTCATAATGGGCCGATTTAATATTATGGCCCTGGAAATCGTAACCGCAGTTTATAAGGTCGAATTCTAAAATAGCTCGCGCCGGAATTACGACGGGTACCGATGCGAATTTATTAAAATGATTTTGCATAAAGGCGTTGACGACCGGAATCTGCTGTTCGACCATGAAGCCGCAATGACACATTTCACATATCAATAAATCCTGCGGCTCATCTAAAATAATATTTTTAGCGTCGGCGTTAAGCGCCTTCACCTTATCTTTCAGGCCGTTCGCATCTATATTGCGGCATAAGTTGCGGTAGTTAAGTTTATCGTATTCAACCGCGGTCACCGACGCGCCGCGCGCCGCCGCCATAAATGATAATATCCCAGTTCCCGCGCCGAGATCGACGACGCGGCTGCCCGGTTTTATAAGCTCGTCAAAACGACCGGCGAAAAAATCCATGCGGAAATTATCCGTAAGCATGAGCCGGTGATAAGCTATATTAAGCATACCGAATATTTGAGCTTCCATATCAGCAGGCCAGCCCTTCTTTTACGATCTTTTTAAACTCGTCGATTTTTGAATTTTCTATATTGCCGCCCTGGACGATAAGCTCGTTCCCGCCGCCTTTTATATTAAAACGCTCCGCAAGAGTCGCAAAGAGCTTCTTAACTTCGCCGGCGCCGCCCTTAGCGCGGCCTATTATAAATCTGAACGCGCCGCCCTGCGAACCGCCGCCGGACGCTTCGTTATTAATCATTACAAAGCTGAAATTTCCGGGCGCCTTAGAATATATCTGCGCTATCCTCGAAAGCTCCGCGTATGTTATATCGCAGGATTCGAGCCAGTATATTCCGTTTTCTAAATATTTGCCGGCGCTCAATTCTTCAGCTATTTTCGCATAATAAGAATCGAAGAGCTCGCTTTTTCTTTTGGCGAGAGCTTTATTTTCGTTATTTAGTTTTTCAACCGATTTAAGCAAATCACAATAATCGGCGCTTAAATATTCCGCGGCCGATAATAATATATAATTTTTACGCCTGTAATCTAAAAGCGCCTTCATGCCGGTGACGAATTTAACGCGCACTGCATTATTTGCCTTCTGCCTGCCTATTATTTTAATAACGCCCGCTTCGCCGGTATTAGCTAAATGGGTTCCACAGCAAAGAGAATTATCGAAGCCCTCGATCGAAACTAAGCGCACCATTTCATCCTCGAGCGCCGGACGCTTGCGCAATAAATATTTATCGAGGCCGCTTGCAGGCGTTAAAAAAGAAACGACCTTTAAATTTTGATGCACTATCGAATTGGCAAGAGCTTCAGCTTCGTCGATAACCGCATCGCTTATTTTAAAATTTTTAAGCTCGGCCGGCGAATAATTTTTGTCCGCTACCAAATCGATAGTCATGTAATCCGCACCCATGTGCATTGAAACGGTATGCAACCCCGCCGTTCTTATAAAAGATTCCGAAAGAATGTGCTGCGAAGTATGGTCCTGCATATTTTGAAACCGGAAAGCAAAATCCAACTCGCATACCGCCTTGTCTCCAGGACCGATATCAGCGCGCGAACAAAGACGATGAACTATCTCACTTTCGCCTTCGGCATTCTTACGCTCATAAACGCATTCAACGCCGATGCCGTTTATTAAGCCTCGGTCGCTAAGCTGCCCGCCGCCCTCCGGATAAAAACAGGTCGCATCTAATACAATCTCGGTTTTAATAATTTCTTCGCCCGATTCGCCCGCACACTTAAAATCTACGGCCGATATAACCTTCGATTCATTGCCGCGGCAATAAAGATCATCGTAATATAACTTATGCGTAACTGGCACGAACAGCGCTTCCTTTCGATTTAAAGTAATTAAAACCAATATGCAATCTCAAAATCAAATCTTTTGAGATTTTATTTGTTTTTCTGATGAGATTTATCGTATTGTATCCTGTTGTATTATATTATATTATTACAAAAGATGCAAGCAGGCATTTCATTTTTATTTTTGAAGGGAGGGAGAAAGGGTTAGCAACCCTTTCTCCCTCCCT
>CAYTCW010000165.1:0-8685 GCA_964436235.1 uncultured bacterium | reverse complement strand
AACCTTGCCATTGAATAGCGTCAACAATAACGGGTTTCTTTTTATATTTCATTTCTCCACCTCGCTTTCTCTGCGCTGGCCATGAGATGCAATTTCGTTGATAAACTTTATTAATAAAATTTTTTCTTCTTCTAACCGCTCAATCTCTTCCGCCACGCGCTCGGCGGCGGCAATTCCTTCATCGCGCCAATAATCCCCTTGCATTTCATAAAAACATTTTTTTATTATGTCAATTTTTTCGTTCATTAAGCGTTCTCTTTTTCTTCTTTTAAATTTGGTAATTTACCATCATCTTTTCTAATTAATATCCAAAAACCGTTAATTTTAAAGTTGAAATTCCGAACCTCGCCACCTAAAATTTTAGCTATAAAATCAAAAAGTTTTTGTTTTGTTTTTAAATATTTTTCTTTACGCTTATTGTCTTTAGCTTTCTTTTTAGGATCGTTCATTTTTATTAAACTTGTTATAATGTATGGTATTATTTTCATTTAGCACTCCTCGCTTTTTCTGCGCGTTGGCCGAGTGAACAATATTCTAAATCACCTAACCACCATTCTTCATCGCTTGGAAACTCACGACGACAAATTGTTCGTTCACACATTTCGTTTTCACCACCATGAGTACACTCCCCGCACCTTACGACCTCCGGCCTCTTTTCAAGCTCGGCTTTGAGGCGGGCAACCTCTAATAATGCGAATGTTAAAGCTCCGTCCTTTGTCTTAATCTCTTTTGCCATACGCTCGGCTGCCCCATAAATGATTTCGACCGTCGCGCTGTCAAATTCGAAGACATCGTTTTCGTTTAGCGCACCGCTGTTTAAAGCGTCATCTATTGTTTTTAGGTTTTTATTTTTCTCGCTCTCACAGCAGCTTTCCGGCACTTCTACTTTTGGATAATCGCTCATTCGGATGCTCCTTTCTCAATTTTCAAAAGTCCTTCTGCCTCTTTGCGCGTTATGCGGCGCAGTATCTTCATTTTTTTGACGCGGAATTTTCCATCGGTCGTGTAAGGTATTGCCACAATATCTTTTGCCGTGAATTCTATTTCAAGATATTGATTCTCGGAGTCTTTGCTGTCGTGATAGCACCAGCGCAAAGTAGCGACATTAAATCCGGCGCCGCAGTTTTGAAATTCGTCGGCATTAAAGTTGTTTTCCACGTAGGTTTTCCCGACCTCGTATTTTTCGGAGAACTGGTTATAAGGATTGCGGCCGTCCGTTTTAACATATTTCCATGCTCTGATTTTCCCGGTGCAATGTTTTATGATTTCGAGATCAGGGCGATAAAAGAGATTCTTCGCGCCGTCGAGGTTCGCGCCGTCGAGGTTCGCGCCGTTGAGGTTCGCGCACTTGAGGTTCGCGCCGTTGAGGTTCGCGCCGTCGAGGTTCGCGCCGTCGAGGTTCGCGCCGTCGAGGTTCGCGCCGTTGAGGTTCGCGCACTTGAGGTTCGCGCACTTGAGGTTCGCGCCGTTGAGGTTCGCGCACTTGAGGTTCGCGCGTTCGCCTCCCTCTTCGTCGCGCAGCCATTTAAGATGTTTTTCTAATATTTCTTGTATTTTCTTTTCCACGTTATTTTTCTCTCCTTTTATAATCCATGTCGTTTATATATTTTGCATACTTCGGGTGCTCTTTCAAAAACTCCTGATATTCCTCGTCGCTCATTTCATCGAGCATCTTTTTGTTTGCTTCTGCTAAGCCTATATTTATCATTGTCAAAGAACCTCCTCGATTTTATTCGTACAGTTTCAATACGCCTTCTTGTATTAGGCCGGCGATGAAGGCGTTGAGCGCGGCCTCGCGGTATTTAAAGTAAAGCGTCTTACTGATCTGTAAATGAGCGCATGTGTAAACCACCGTCTGGCCTTTGATGTAGCGCGCGTTTATCAGATCACCCATTATGTGATCTTTGAATTTAGTCAGCGTCGCTTCGAACACGCGGCGCCAGGGGTCGGGTTTATTTTTCTGGCGCATTCCGCGCTCTACATTGTCCACTGCTTCGGGTAACAGTATCAAAATGTTCACCTCGCTAAAGTTTGTCTACCCATTTATGATTTTTCGGGCTCCAATAAAGCGTTTTTTCTGTTATTGCTTTCATTTCAATGGTCTTGATAAGGGCAACGTCGCCCGAGGAATTGTTTTTGAGATCAATGTTAAAGATCGAGAACGGTTCGAGTTCTTCGACGAGGGCGAAAAACTGTTCAGAATTAAGGATCATAAAGCCCTACCGAAATCGCAGACAAATTCGTCTAAAATCTCATTCGCCATTTTGTCAACGTCAATTTCATAATCGCTCATATGTTTAACCGGCGCTTTCCACTGGACGATGTTGCCGGCGCGGTTCCAGAGTTTGCGCCAGTTTTTATGCCAACAGGCGCCTTCGTGATCTTCGCCGGAAAACATTCTGCCATCGTATCCCATCGAATCGTGACCGAAATCCCAGTGTTTATCGTATTTTAGCCATGCGTATCCGTCTACCCAGCCGTCACAATATTCTTTTAAATAGCCAAGAACGCCGCCGCTACACAAAAGAAGGTCTTCGGTTTCTTCCACCGGCCCAATGCCTAAAAGAAGAAGATCGCTCTTCTCACCGGCGTCCTCAAGTGCCGAATAGTATTTATCGGTGTCAAACATTGCTAAGTCGCGGCCAATTATAGCCGGTTTAACCTCTACATATACCTTGGGATGATAACCCTTTCCCAACAAAACAAAATCTGGTATCCATCCGTCAAGGTCAAATGGTTCGTATTCGTAAGGCCAACGCATAAGGTCAAACATTGCCGCCCATCTGGCTTCGAGCCGTGATCGATATTGTCGACCATTATAGATTGTAGGTATTGCTTTCATTTTTTAAACTCTCCTTTCTCCACTCTTGAAATTTATTGAAATTCATTTCTGTTACTGATTTTTCACAACTGGGCGTTATTTTCCGTATGTATTCCGGCGCATCAATCTCGCCTGTGCGTTGGTTGTAATAAGTCGGAATTAACCACATGTTTTTGAAACCTCGCTTAGAATTGTTTCGATGTTCCAAATCTTTTAACGGGCTATCCGACAAAAGGCGCCGCAAATTTTTCGAAAAATTTATTTTGTTTGAGTTCTTGTAACCGTTCATGGCGCAAAACTTCTTAAATTCAAGATAAAGATCGATGATAAAAACTTTCGCATCGGGTTGCAAGGACCAGACGACATGTTCGCTCAAAAACTCATACAACGGATTGTTTTGTGTATGTTCTTTTTTGCTTATTAACTTCATACTTTCAGGAATGCGCATAACATCTTCCGCCAACACCTTTTGTAAGCCTAGAATCGCCCAGGTAAAAATACCATCCATTTCAGCATAAAGCTTTTGCCGCAAGTTTGGGTCTTTTTTATGTGGCATAGTGTCGAAATTTACATTAAAATCTATAAAAAGTATTCTTCTTTCATAACCATGCGATCTGTCAAGACTGGTAACCGCATTGTTTGAAGCGTATATAAATTTACAAAACGGTTTGAATTCGAATGAATCTTTATATAAATGTTTAGCTGTCATGCTTTCGCCCGAAACAAGCGTTTTTACAACATCGTCGTCGACGACAAGGCGAGATCCGATTTCCGCGTTCATGTTAAGAAGTTTTCCGACCAAATGTGTGCGATCGTTTTTGTCGTTTAAATTTCCGAGGCCTATGTGAGACACATTATCTGTGCCGACTATTTTTTCGATCATATCCATAAAGACAGATTTCCCGTTCGAACCCTCGCCACGAAAAATTAACGCCAACTCAAATTTATTTTGTGGATAAAAAATATAACCAATATATCTTTGGAAAAAATCAATGTGGTCCTGAGTATTCTCCGGGAATATTTCTTCGAGAAATGTAAAAAAACGCGGGCATTTAGCGTTGGCGTCATATGTCCCAGCCGCTTTATAAAGGAATATATCGTTTTCGTGCGGGTCTCTTACTTGAAGCGTCTTAAAATTCAATACCTTTCCGTTTTCCATAAGGCATTCGGCGAAATTCGGCTCAAAGTGCATGTGTTTTTTGTCTTTAATGTTTTTCAGCATTTCTTCGACCCTTTTACTTTCATAAGCGTCGCCCAACCAGTTGGCAAAATCCTTCCTGATGTCGCGTTCATCTTTAATTTTGCGGTAAGTGAAATCTTCAAATCTGCGATAAAAACAGCCGTTTATATAATTAATGTTTTTATCTTCTGCATAATTTAAAGAATATTTATTAGCTGCAAACTTTAAAGAACTGCGTTTAGGCCCCTCGTCATGTACTACCGGCAAAAATTTTGAGCTTTTATTATTAGACGCAAGGGCTCCATAATGGTTAATTAACGTGATTACGTTTTTAAGTTTATTTTCATGCAATACTTTCAATAAAGTGTCTATCGTAAGCGCCTTTTGCTCTTTCTTTTGAACGCGATCAAAATTAATCCTTGTTTTATGTTCTTCGTATTCGAGCACATATATTTCTTGAAAAATGTCGCGAACAGTCTCCCAATCGCGAGCGCAGTCGGAAACGAGAAAGTGCATAAAGGGCATATCAATGTGATCGTTACCGCCCAATAACTCAAACCGAAAACAATAACCGAGCTGCATGGCTAAAGCGGATTGCACTTCAACAATGTCTTCAAAATTAATCGGTTGTAAAAGTTCGGGCAACATCGGCAAATCTTCATTATTTACAAGCCTAAGCCAACGCCTTGTTGGTGTCGGTTCAACGATAATATTTGTTTTTTCGGCCGGCCGATAAGTCACATAAAATCCGGCCTTTGTCATAGTATCTTTGTTTGCCGAGTATTCGCACGTTGATTTAAAGACAAAGTGATATCCGTTTTTGGTTTCATGAAGTCCATAAGGCGTGTTGCCGCATATATCTTTAAAGGCGCTAAATTTTAAGGCTCGTTGCGCCGGATCCAGGGAATCGACATCGAGCGCAATTAGCCCTTCGGGCAACACGGCCGCGATCCAGCCTTTTTCTTCCAACCAGGCACTGACTTGTTTTTTCGTTTTTGCTTCTTTTTGGTTGCGCCAGCCTGGTAGCGTTTTTTTCCCGGCCTGATATATTTTTTCTTCCGCTTTTTCGCCCCTTTTAATGGCCTCGTTTTTAGCGGAATACCCAGGAGAAAAAACGATCTTATATTTATTTCTGACGTAAAAATCGTATAATTCCTGTGTTATCATATGTTCACTGCCTTTTATCGCATTTTGTTTTTAAAACGGCGGCGTAACGATCGGCAAAAATATTGAAATCGGAAAGGCTGGCGGCGCCGCGAACGACGGCATGATAGGTTTCGTGTAAGGTCCGCTCGAGCGCTTCGGTTTTCTCGTCAAAATATGTGCCGCAAAAACCGCCGTCATTCATCATATTGTAAATGTGCCCCAATTTGTCGAGCATATCACATTCGTTGCGTATTTGTTTTTCGTTCATCCGTCATACCTCATGTCTCTTAATACCACGGCCAATATGGCCGCCGCGTCGCTCTCGTCGTAAGTAGCCTTCTTTTTCAACATGGTAATGGGTAGATCTTTGCCCCACATTTCACACGCCGCGAGGTAAACCTCATATTTCACTGTGTCGCGCTTTAGTTTTGCCGCCGTTTGAATGCCGAGCGCCTTTTTCCAAGAAGTGTTACCGATCTTCATAATCGGGCAACTAAACGCCGCCGCCGCCGCGCCTCTGGCTTCCGCTAACATCATGGTGACCTCGGCGGAGCGGTCGAAAAAACTTGTTGCGCCATAAATGCGTTCGTTGCACTTTGGGCAAAAAAGAGATTCGCCCGTCTCCGCGAAGCCTGCTTCCATCACAACCATGTCGAGTTGAAAATTGAAGGCCACAGAGTAAAACAACATTTTTTGCAAATCCTGTATACGTTTATAAACATACGGACTTTTCGGTTGGACTGAACCGACATAAAATTTTTCACCGTCCCAAACTGCCCAGCCGGTGCTTTGTGTGGCAACATCGAGCGCGGCTATTTGTTTTCCGCGCCAAGATTCATCAATTTTAAAGTTCACGGTCGCCTCCTAAAATGGGATTTCGTCTTTGTCTTTATCAAACGGTTTTTTGGGTGAAGCCAAAAGAGTTATACTGTTTGCAATAATCTCGGTGACATAGCGTTTTTGATTATCTTTGTCGGTATAATCGCGATAAACAATGCGCCCTTCGACGTGTACGGCATCTCCTTTATTAACATATTTTTGTACAATCTCCGCTTGTTTTTCCCACACGATTATTTTGTGCCAATGCGTTTTTTTGTTGTCGCCGGAGCCTTCCGACGTTGCCAGGCTAAACGACGCCACCGTTTTTCCGCCCTGCGTGGCTTTGACTTCGGGCTGCTGGCCGACGTGGCCGATAAGAAAACATTTGTTTAGATTAGGCATTATTCTTCCTCCTCGTTATTTTTACCTTTTTTTATTTTGCCGCTTTTTAAAACCGGCGCGGGATTATTAATGTAAAAACGATCTGTTTCCGTAATTTGCAAACTGCTCGTATCGTTTTCAATCAGCCATGTTTTTAACTTTTCTTTCGCCTGTTTGACCAGGGCTTCGGCCGCATAGATTTGCGAGGCAATTTTTATAGCGGTTTCCAAACTGTTAACTGGTATTATTTGTAAGTCGCGCGCGGCGGGGCACTTATCAACATATTGACAGTGAGAGCAGTGGCCGCCTGGCGCCGGCAAAAACTCTTTTGTACTATTTATTTTTTGTGCAATGTCATAAAGCTCCGCTTCGAACTCATAAAGCTCATCGCGATAGTATGTAAAGCGGTCGTAAAAATCCGGCATTACATAATAAAAATGACAGTCAAAAAAAGTGGCGTCCGGGTAAAGCCGCGCGAGGGCAAGCGCGTATATTTTTAGCTGTTCTTCATTTACAAACGAACTTTTATTTGTTTTCCAGTCTACTATTACCACGATGTTTTGATTTTGCGCGCATGCGTCGACATAACCGATATATTTTTGTCCGATTAAATCGATTTCGATTTTTTTTTCAACACAACTAACGTTCGATAACTGATTTTGTAAAAACCTGTAAAGGCGAGGGCCTGCCCACTTGCCGAGCGCACAAGATCTGTTTTGCAAATGAGCGGCAAGCGTGGCGTGTATATCGTTACCGGCGGTCATGGCGGCGGTTGAAGGCGTTTTTATTGTCCGGGCAAATTGAAATTGTTTTGGGCAGGTTTTAAACCTTGCAATCGAGCTATAAGACAAATGATCGCTCATTTACGCCTCCTTATTCATTGCGGCCAATATTGCGCCTTGATCGCCGTCGAAGGTTTCGAAAAAATTTATGATAACTCCGCTGGTTGCCTTTCTTTCCGAAAATCGCGCCTTTAATTCAGGGGTTAATATTTTAGTTATTTCGCCCATGGTCCATTTTGCCTCTTTTTTTGACTCGCCCTGATTTACCGGCGCCGGTTTGCCCGCGGCTTTTTTGGCCTCGTATGCTTTGGTTGCGGGCGATTCTTTGGTGTCCAGGTCGCTGGCTTTGTTGCCGTCGTCGTCAAGTTCGGTCGCTATCCCGAGAAATGCGCCCAGAGAATAGCGGCGTCCGTAAGTTATGCACGAGCCGTAAGATTGAGGATCTGTTTTGACCGGCTGCATGGCGAGGCTGCCTTTTATCCACTGGCCGCTGGTATGTGTGATGAGGGTTGTAATGATTACCTTGCCCTCGTTGTTTTCCGGCGACTGCACGACCGCGAGGCCGTTTTTGCATAACGGGGTTTTTACGGTGTCCCATACTTCCGCGAGATCTGCGTATTTCGAATTAAAATAAGGGTTCGCCGACGTTTTTTTCGCGGTCGATACCTCGGCTTGAAACTTACTAATGGCTGCGCTAATTAAATCTATTTTTTCTGAAAATTCCATTGTTTTGCTCCTTCTTAAATATGCTCCACTAATTGCGCTATGTCCGCGTTTATCTTTTCTGCTATCTGCTTTGACTCGAGCGCCGCTTTTATGTCCTTTAATGTTTTGTAGTGCGTGTCGCGCATGTACGACGCGCTTTGCAAGTTCATAAGGTCTTGTATTTTGATGCTAACTTGTATATCGTTCACTTTATTCCTCCGTTCTGTAGGGATTCAGGCCATAGTTGTTGATAAGGATGTTTTGCACGCCGTCGCGATCGAAGACCTGCAGGTACGCCGCCACGATTTCCGGTGTCAGCGGCGGGACCATGAAAAAGCTATTTTCGCTCGGCCGGGGTGCGAGCTCGTCCAGACACTCATCGGGGATGTTGATCGCCTTGGGCACGAGTTCCGGGCAATAATGCGCGACGAACGGTGTCGGATCGAACAAGCGGCTTTTATTGTCTTGAAGATCGAGGCCCTCCGGCGCAATTTTGTTATAGCGTGCCCATGCGTCAACCGCTTTTGGCGCTTGGCCGACCATTTCGGCGATTTCTTTGATTGTTCTTGTGTGGTCTCTCATTTGTTTGCTCCTTTGCTTTTCAAAAAAAATATTATTTACCGTCACCGGAACCGGAACCGTAACCGTCACCGGAACCGGAACCGTAACCGTCACCGTCACCGGAACCGTAACCGTAACCGTAACCGGAACCGTCACCGGAACCGGAACCGTAACCGGAACCGGAACCGGAACCGGAACCGTAACCGTAACCGGAACCGTCACCGGAACCGGAACCGGAACCGTAACCGTAACCGGAACCGTAACCGGAACCGGAACCGGAACCGGAACCG
>CAYTCW010000164.1:0-8837 GCA_964436235.1 uncultured bacterium | reverse complement strand
GGTGAAGGGGAGGGAGAAAGGGTTGCTAACCTTTTCTCCCTCCCCTTCAAAAAAAAATGCTGATAAATCAGATACAGGTCAATTATATTCCCTATAGTACGGCGGTTTGAAAATATTTATCCAAACATGCGATTTGTATAGTTTTTCAGCGATTATTATTCCGAGGTAAACGGCGGCTAAGCCTGCCGTATTGTTTAAAAATACATTCAAAAAAGCTGATGTATAGTCGTTATTTAATATCAGCTGAAGCGTTTCAAATCCAAATGTTGAAAATGTCGTGTAGGAGCCGGCGAATCCGGTAATTAAAAAAAGCCGTATTTTATTTGAAAACTCCGGGTCCATAAGCGCGGCTTGAATGACGAAGCCTATAAACAGGCAGCCGGTGATATTAACTATTAAAGTGGCGGCGGGAAATGAAGAAGGAATGATTGACTGTATGTATAAAGAAGCGTAATAGCGGCAGAGCGCTCCTGAAATTCCGCCTAAACTTATCGGTATAATTACATGCATTTTATTTTTACCCCGCAATTCAAATAATAAAATAAAAGCAGGAGTCATCAGCGCAAAAGGCGGTTATCGGCGAACTCCATCACCGTTAAAAAAATTAATTAAAAAAATTGTCTATCCGGCCTTAATTATATGCCAATTCAACAATTAAGTCAAGAAAATTATGAGTCAGCAAAATTAAATGAAAATACAATGAAAGTTAGTTTGATGAAATTTCATTAACTTTCAAATAAAAACTTGACAAACATTGTATTTAGTGTTAAAATTTTGTTTGAATACAGGTTAGCAATGTTAGAACACTTGCACGTATTGTTTTTTATAAGCCTTACTAATTATGAATTGTAAAAAATTTAACAATTTAATATCGCATAATTTTTTATAAATAGGCGGCCGGCGTGCTGCGCTGAGGCTTTATTTCATTGAAGCATCGGCGTTACGCCGGTTTTTGTTTTTCAAACAACCATATTTAATAAAAATCAAAAAATTACAGGAGGTTTCGTTAATGTTAAAACAGTTCAGACTCGAAAAAATCATGGTGATTGTAATGGCAATATTTGCCGTAGCGATTTTTGCAGGCTGCGGCGGCGGCGGCTCCACTAACGCCGTCGTGAACGAACAGGTACCGTTATCCGGTTCTAATACGGTTATTCCTGAATCGGTTAAAGTAGAAAAAACCGGCGATGCGGTTACCATCAACTATCAAACTTCGGCCCCGGTTAAAAAAGCATTTGTAGTCACTTCCGATTTTTCTTTCAATAACGCTCCGCTGTGGTCGGAATTCCACGCGGTAAGCACTGAAGACGGATTAAAACACACCGCGACTTTAAAAGTTGACAAAAAAACCAACTTTATGATTTACAGCAGCCCGCAGGATAAATTTGACAACGGCGGCAAAGGCATCGAAATTAAATAGAGAACAGTGAACAGAGAATAGTGAATAGTTGAGGATTTTTTTTCGGTTTAAATAAAGCCGATTATGATCAAAAGGCCCTTTTGATATAAAAAAGTTCTTTATTAACATAATTCCAAGCTATGCCTCAGTGATTCTTAAATAATTAAATTTAAAGGAGAATTAAATGAATAGAAAGATAATTATTATTGTGATCGCGTTAATAGCGATGTTATTTACCACGACGGCATTCGCCCAGAGCTCGCAAACTATCACGCTGAAGTCCGGCTTTAACTTTACGAGCTTCACCGCTAATATATCGATAACACCGCAGCAGTTTGCGAGTTTAAATACGGCAATCGATGATATATATCTTTACAGCGCCGCGGCCGGCAGTTTTTTAAGCTATAAAGAAGGCACTTTAACCACTTTAGCAGCAGGCAGGGGCTATATCGTAAAAAGCTCGGCGGGCGCCGATATCACCGTTACGGTTTCCGGCACCGCGCTTTCGACCATAGGCAATATTACCTTAAAAAACGGATTTAATTTAATCGGTTTTTCAAAGGTGCCTTCGGTTAAATTCACATTCAGCCAGATAATGTCGAGCTACTCGGTAGTTAAGGGCATATACAAATGGAGCGCCGCGGCCGGCAGCTTCATATCCGTAGTAAAAGATTCCAGCGGCACGCCGATTCAAATGGACGGCGTAGATCCCGAATTTAAAGCCAGCGAATCATACTTTTTTAACGTTACCGCCGATACGACCATTAATTACGACGGCACGAGCATCGTAGTAGGCGCGAGCCCTGTCGATCCTACCGCTAAAGCGGCTGAAATCGCCGGCACTATAAACTCAGCGGCCGGCATGGCCGAACTCGGCCTTAATTATCAGGTTGCCGCAGGCGAAGCGTTTAACGTAACGCTTGTAGATACCGACGGCAACACCGTTCCTTCGATATCGCTCGAAGCGGGCGAAACCAATCCGAAATCCGTCAATGACGGCCAGCCGTATTCTTTTAAAGTCAAAGACTTTACTAAATCGTATAAAGTAATAGCCAATCAGGTTTCCACCAATAAAATGATATCGGTATTCGTCGGCAAGGTTAAGCAGGAAGAAAAAATAACCAACCGCGACGTTACTCCTATTTCGACCGCAATCAGCATGATATACGCTGACGCTAATAAAGACGCGGCGGCTTTTAAAATAGAAGAAGAAACTAAAAAAGCCGATCCTAATTTCCAGAAGAGAATAGCTACTTATGTAAGCGATCTTGAAACCAAGCGCCAGTCGGTAATTAAAGACGGCGTTTACGACACTCCCGAAAAACTCGAACGCGCCTATAAAGACGCGGTTGTCGGCTCGCTCGATGCCAACGAAATCGCTATAATAAAAGAAGGTCTCGACGCGGTTATCGGCAAGATCGAAGCCAAGCTTACAATGCTTGAAAAACTTAAAGACGCTCTCGCGCTTATTGCCACCAGCGGCCAGCGCCAGAATGAAACCAGCGTTAAAAACGCTCAGGGCCAGCTTGCAACTATCATCACATCCACTAATTCCGACACGGCCAACCAGGATGTAAATAAAGACGCTAAAATCGCTTACGGCTTAGTATGCTGCGATCTCGGCGATATTTATAAAAATAACGTTAACTCCGCAAATACCGCATCCGCCGCTAACGCGCGTTCACTGATGGCGGCTTATCAGGCTCTCGGCGAAGAAAATCCTCTCGCGAAGGTTGAGTTCGAAAAAGGTTACAACATGACCAAAGACATAACGGTAACCGATGCCGACATAGCTAAGGGCCGCGATAAAACTCTCGCCGCGGCGGTTTTGAAAAACGCTTCAGAGCTTGCAAAAGCTGATCCGACTAAACTCGACGAGGCTAAACAGAAAGCCGACGTTTTAATATCTAAATTCGAAACGGAAGGCACTCTTGCCGTTCTACTTCCAACCGGCGAAATGCTCGATAAAGATAAAATACTCGAAAAAAAGGGCGACGCGCTTATCAATGCAGGCAGGCCTTCTGAAGCCGTCGAAGTATTCGAAGACGTAACCGAAGATAAAATTAAAAATTTCGGCCTCGGCCGCGCATTCTTAGGCTTAAACGACATCGAAAACGCCTATAAAAACCTTAAAGACTCGGTTAAAGCCATCGTTAAATCAGATAAAGGTTCCGAATTGCGCATGAGCGAAGAGCAAAAATTCTCAAAAGTTAATGAAGCTCTTTTCGCTTTCGCGGCGGTCGTAGATAGAATTAAAAACGCGCCGTCAACCGACGCTTCGCTCACCGCGGTTAAAAACAGATTAATCGCTTTAGAGCAGGGCGCGACATCCGACGCTGAAAAAATACTCGTAGATACCAAAGTTACCGTCGGCGGTATAATCAAAACTATCAAACCGACCACTAATTTCTTCGCCGTCGGCAAAAAACTCGTCATCGACGATCCCACACAGCAGGGTTTCGGACAAAAATTCGTCGAGCTCAAAGAAGAAACCGACACGCTTAAAAAAGCGTTTAACGACGCTATGGCGCTTTTATTCAGGGCCAATCGGATAATGGATAAAGCTGCATCGTTAACTACGGTAAGCGAACGCGCTAAACTTATATATGAAGGCTCTTCGGCGGCAGGCACAATCGAAGCTCCAGCGGCCGATACCGCCATTAAATTAGCCAAAGACGCTAAAACCGCTTTTGAAGCTATATTCAACAACGCGGCTGTTGTCAATTCCATGAAAGGCGACGCTCATTTCCATATAGCTCTCAGTCTTATGGCCAACTATCGCGCGCTTAAATTAGTTGATATCGAAGATAAAGAACTTCTTGCCGCCGCTAAAAAAGTATTGCTCGAAATCCGCGAAGTAATAACCGATGTCAAATATTCGCATCTTAATTTCGCGCTCGTAGAAACTCTTCGTAATATCGAAAATATGGAAAAACGCATAGACGGCGTAATAGCTGAAACCGGCGGACTTCTCGCCATCGCTGAAAATATGATGAAACGCGCTCTCAGCTTCTACCACGGCAGAGAATATAAAATCGCCGTTGAAGAATTCCAGAAAGCATTCGATAAATTCGAAGAAGTTTATAATTCGACCGACACCAATATTACGGTTAAAATGAAAGAGGCCGCGCTTTATTTCGGCGCGTACTGCCTGCATTATAAATATAAACTCATGAGCGTTAAAGACGAAGTTTTAAAAGTAAAACTGCTCGAACGCTTAAAACTTTTCAGACTTAAATTCCCCGAATCCAATTACGTAAATTACGTGCGCGATATGCTCAACGAACTCGAATCGAATATCGCCCTTTTAACCGTCGGCGATATGTCCATCGATCCTTCGCTCGATAATAAGCCGCGCCCTGGCGCTGAATTTCAGAAAGCGCTCGCTTTAAACGAAAAATTGCGCCTCTATTACAAAAATAATTACTCCACGCTTGAAATCGAAACCGTATTCACCACTATCGAAGCAGTTTTCAAAGCTATAGTCGAAGATTTAAGCGTCGATTCCAAATACGTCGGCAATATCACCGGCGAAACCGATCTTAAGAGCCTCAGAGCTATGGCTAAATTCCAGCGCGCCATCATGTATATGGAAAGATACGTCATGCACACCATTAAAGACGTAAATTACAAAAATATGGCGTTAAAACTATTCAACGAACTTATCACCGAATCTCCTGAACAGCCGTTTATCGAAGAAGCTAAACGCTTTCTGCAGAACCTTCAGAACGAAGGCCAGATAGTCGAACAGTTCGTAGAAGGCCGTCCGATATTCGCTAATATTAACTACTCGCCTCGCGTTATCGATTTAATCGCAGGCGCTTCACGCGAAATTAACATATCAGCGGATGTTATAGTGCCGGATACTAAAGCCGTTAACCTTATCAAAGAAGTTAAAGTAGAACTCAAACGTTTCGGCAATATCGTTTATTCCGACGAAGCCGCTCAGACGCCGATTGCCGTAACGCTTGTACGCAATGCTACCTATCAGAATAAATACGAAGGTAAAATTAATCTTGGCGTAAATATTCCAGCCGGCGTTTATGACGCTATAGTTTACGCTGAAACCACTGCCGGGATCAAATCCGAAGCGGTATTCCCCGTTGTAGTAAAAGGCTCTTCAGAATTAGCTAAAATTAGATTCGTCGAAATACTCGCCGGTCCCGTACTCAGAGTAGTAACCGAAGGCGCGAATTCAGCCGTTTACGTAAGCGTAATGCAGCCTAACGCGGTATCTTCGATGTTCGATAACAAGCTGACGCCGGTAGCCGATGTTGCCGCTAATATCAAGCTCGACGCGGTAACGGGTATGACTAATAAATTCGACCTTACTATAAGCGAAAAACTCGCTAATCTTAAAGCCGGTAATTACATATTCCTGTTTAAATTAGTAGACTCCGCGGCGGCCGATCTCGAGGCAAGCCTCAATAATCCGGTTCACATGATCGAGTTTCCGTTCTTTATTAAACAGGAAATAGTCAATAACGATAAGCTGACTCTCGAAGAGGCTTACCGTCCGATCATAACTAATTTCAACGATCTTTCAAAAACCGGCGCTGAAAGAATAGCCGCTTTTGAAAAAATGTTCGCAATAGATAATTTTACGATGGAAGCCGCTAAACGAGCTGCCTGGATTAAATTCATGGACTCGATCGATAATTTTAAAATTACGGTCGAAGGCGTTCCGTATATCGAATACGATCCGAATATGCAAAACCGCGTGATAGTACGCGCGCCCTGGAAGATCGAAGGCAAATATAAAGCCGATATGTTAAGAGGCCTATTCCTGCCGGACGGTTCCGTGCTTATGCCTCCCGGTAAAATCGGTTTCATGCTTCAGAACTTCTTCATAAAAACCGATCACTTCTTCGTTAAAACGCTCGACGGCGCTTCGTGGGGCTTAACGGTTCCTGAAGTGACCAATCATACCGATACGCCGGTTGTAGTCCCGACCGATAACAGGCCAGCTATAACTAAAATAGCAGGCATCAGCGTTCCGACCGACGGCACGCCCGTTAAACTCGGCGATTTAACTGCGAATCCGTTCGCTGTGATCGAAGGCCGTAATCTTAATGCGCTTGGCGGAGAAAAGAGAGTTATTAAAGTTCATAATCCGAAACTTCCTCTGCCCGCGTTTTTATGTGAAAATGGCAATATCGACTGGACCGATACTTCGATTAAATTCAGCACGGCGCCGCTTAAAGGTATATCCGGCGGCAGCAAGCTCGAATTATTCGACTCGAAATACGGCACAGTCCTTACTATACCGGTTGAATTCACCGCGGAAGCTCCCGTGGCGCCTAAAGTAATAGTTACCGAAATAATAAGCGGCGCGAATGCGTCGAATCCGTTCGGCCTCGTGCGTCCTTTCGAAATTGACCGTACTATGGAACTTAAATTGAAGGGCGATTCAATGCTTCCGTCAACGGGAACATACAGCCTCAAATATTTTAAAGCGTCTGTTGACGGTGGTTCTGACGGCTTATTCATAGAAATAGCTAAATCAGGCGCGGCAAACTGGACTAATTACGAAATAACTATAACCGCCGCTACTTTACCGACGGTAACGGACATAGCCGATTTTAAAGCTACTATGCTTGTCGTCTGGGATGATGCGGCTAACCGGCCGGCTTCGAGCCAGATGCTCGTATTGTTTAAAGGCGCATCAGCGCCGGTTGCGGCTATGGTAATTGAAACCGTGAATAACCAGAGCGCGGCTAATGTCGTAACGCTTCTGCCGCCTCCGGACGGCGCCGGCACCACGACTCCGCTGGTTATAACCGGTAAAAACCTTAAACACCCTAGTAAATTGCGTGCCGATTTGATGTTTTTCGTTGATAACGCGATCGAAGTAGTGCCTGTTGCGTTTAACGACGCTGCCGGCTGGGGCAATGAAACTATATCGGTTCTTCTTGACTGGGCTAAACTCGCCGGCAAAACTAACTTAGTAGCCGCATTAGTTATTTTTGATGCGATGGAACGCCGCGAAGTAAGCGCCCGCGTCAGGGTTAAATTCGTTCAGCAGGAGCTTCCGCAACCTAACTTCATAAGAATCATTAAGGGTATAAATAACGTTACTTCAGAAGTTAAAATTTATGAAGATTCATGGGGCGCTACACCGCCTGCCGGCGCGCTTCCGAGCGATGTTAATATAATTCATAATACCGTTCCTATGGTTCATCTAACCGGCGATAGCTTCGGCGTATATCTTACGGGCGCTAAAATTAAATTCAGAACCGCCCTTAAAGAATATTTCTTCGAAGTTAAACAACTCGACTGGATGGGTACAACCGTTCATGCGGCCGTCGATTCGGCGATAGCTACTGAAGTGGCCGGAAAAATCGGTATATTATCAATAGTGGACGCAGCCGGTGCGATAATATCTAACAGGCTGTTCGTTAAATTCGTTCAGAGCGCTCCTGAACCCGTTAATTTCGCTTTAGTATCGCCGTCATTCCCTGCCGGTGGCACTATTCCAGTTGAATTCAGCGGCGCCGGCGCTAACGTATCGCCTGAGCTTCGCTGGACCGGCGCGCCTCCCGAAACGGTAAGTTTCGCCCTTGTTTGCGAAGATCCTACGCATGATGCCGCCGATCCTTACTTACACTGGGTATTATACGATATACCGGCTTCATTTACCGGATTGGCTAAAGCGGTTCCGCAGGGCTCGCCTGTAACTTTCAATAACGTATCCATGAGACAGCTTGCGACCTATGCGCGTAAAGTCGGCTATGACGGCCCAAATCCGCCGACCGGTAAAATACATATCTATAACTTTAAACTTTACGCACTAAAAGCTGCACCCGGTCCGCTTATTAACGGAGTATTGGCGTTAAGAACTTTTATAACCAATAACGCTATAGGTACGCCGGCTATTTTAAGAGGCACATTCGTAAATGCAGCTTTACCCGCAACCGATACTAAGTTTTTCAATTTAAAAACCGCGCCTGCAACTCTTCCTGCGGCTCCTTCAATGCAGACCGGCGCGGCGACGACGATAAACTTTAGCTCCGATCTTCATAATGTAAAAGTTTATGATCAGATCACGGGCACGGTTTATCCGGCTTCAGGCGATCCGGCTAATCCTTCGGGATATATGAGCCAGATACCTATAGATGGCACGCCGAAAATAATAATACTCGAAATTATCGAAAAGGCTACCGGAAACGTTCTTGCGCGTAATATAGTAGGTAAATGCCCGCTTATAAGCGAAATTCCGGCCGAAGTAAAGGCGCTCGAACTCCAGAATCCGCCTATAGATATCAAAATAACCACGGCTTCCATGCTCGCTTTTGAAAAACTCGGAAATAATATGCCAAACCTTCCGCCGTTCGATTTCAAAAATATGACTCCCCTTTCCGACGGCGTAATATCGAAGTTAATGCAGTCAACCGATGTCAGCACATTTACCGCTGAATTACAGAAAGCTATCGGCGGC
>CAYTCW010000163.1:0-8952 GCA_964436235.1 uncultured bacterium | reverse complement strand
ACCGCGCCGAGGGGCGCATCGTAATTAACGGCGCGCTCTCGAACGCTTATAAAGTTATATTTTCTCCCTTAATTCCGTTCGGCAGGTAGGCCGGAACGGATAATTTAGCGGATGATATATCGTAAGTATGATTAATACCATCAACCGCGTATAATATCGATACCGAATACGAAGTATCGGATAAGAAAAACCCGCCAGGCATTATAATACTTAGCGGGCGGAAATGTCAATAATGTCGATATTGAATATTATAAATCCACATTATATAACTCTTTGTATTTGAATCGCCGGGTCAGTACTGAATAAAATACAGCGAATAGCCTTCGAATTTTTTGATCAATTCCGGCCAGCCATTCGCGGACGCTTTGTAATATATTTTAGAGTTATACGGGAAACTGCCTATCTGTTCAGGCGCGTCGCCCGGAAAATAATATTCATAGGGAGGATCTATCAAATCCCCGCTAAAAGCTTGATCCATTCTTTTCATGCCGGTTCCAAATGTCACCTTCTTTAAATTATCGCACCCATAAAAAGCATTGTATTTAATTTCAACGATATTATCCATATTAATTTTTGCAAGCGACTTGCAATAGAAAAAAGCCCTATCCGGAATGATAGTTATATTCGATGGCAGGGTAATCTCCTCCAGTTTCGGCATCTGTTGAAAAGCATACTTATCTATCGTAGTTACAGATTCGGGAATAACGAGCTTAGCCATTCCGGAGCCCTCGAATGCGGATTCCCCGATCTTTTTAAGGCCCGAGGGCAGCTCGAGCGACGACAATGACTTGCAACCTTTGAAATGAGTATGATTCAATTCCGTCAGGGATGAGGGCCAGCTGAAAGTCAGATCGTATAATTGCGGACAGCCTGCGCTGGGCGATGGAGAACAAAAAGAAAAATTATCTATCGAAGAAGGCAGGATGACTTTTTTGAGAACCGGGTTATCGGACAGATTCGCGTATTTAACGCCCGAGGGTATCCTTATAGCCTCGACAACTGCATTATTATGCATTTGAACCCATACCACGGTAAGGGTTTTATCGTTAATCTTGCAGATGGATGGAACGCTAACCCCGCTCGGAGCAGGTTTCATCGTAGCCCGATCGTAATCCATTACTATTACGCTGGCGAAAGACTCTTTTTCGGTGCAGTCATCATATTCGAGATAATGCTGCGGACACAACCGTATTTCAGAGAACGAGAATACGGTATCCGGGGTTCCCGAAGGTATTAAAATATCCCTTATCGCAAAATCAGCCATAGCGACCTGGGAGTAACGGTTTATGCTTTTAAACGCGATCGCTTTTATTGTCATGCTCTTAGAAACCTTTACCGGCGACGAATAGGCGAGGCCAACCGCAGGCGAAGGCTCGCTGCCGTCAATGGTATAGCGGATCTGGGCGTCCTGCGTTTCACAGGTGATGGTCACCGTCTGGTCTTCGGAATAACTTCCGCCGGCAGGTGAAATCACGGGCGCGGCCACGTAAAAATCGATGCTGCGCTTATAAATTTCCCATGAATAAGAAAACAGTTCCGTCTTGAACTCGGCTATGGTCCACGAAAGGATCTCCAGCACGAAGCTGACCTGAGCGCCGACGCCGGCCGAAACGGTTATATCGACCTTATTGAGCGCAGCCGTGGTCAATTCGGCCAGATAAGACAGGAACACTTCCAGATATACCTTCGGTCCTGCGACGCCGCAAACCTTAAGCGCGAACCCGACGCTCAGATAAGGCTTTATCTCGACCGATCCCTTGAGCTCGTAATCGTCTCTGGCAGAGGATGTACGCTTTATATCGTTGAATTTCTTCCAGGCGGTGCCGTCATATTCCGCGCCGACGCGAACGGCGAAGGTCCAGTCGTTGGAGTATCTATAGCTGCCGGTGACGCTCGCCGAGGCGTCCACTCCGCAGTTGATGTCCCATTCGAACGAGCAGGGCACCGGGCCCACGCCGAAAACATATGGTTTTGAATGAAAAATTTCGAGCTCGGATTTAAGCGGCAGGTCGGTCGCCACAGCCACGTCTATCTGAAATTCTATCCCGCAGTTAAGGCTGCCGCCGACGGCGAAAAGGAAGCGCTTCAGCTTGAACCAGCCGATCTCTATATCGTACTCGACTATCGGGTCGAAGGAAATTTCGGCTTTGGTCAGCGTCACCGAAAGATTGACGTTATCAAGGATCTTTTTAAGCTTATCCTTCGATATAATGCTCCGATCGGGTTCGGGTGCGGGCATGACGGTCTTCGAGCTCAGGAACCTGGCCACCGCGCCGGCCTCTACGCTTCCCAGAGCGGCGGTGCTCGTGGCGTGGATAGTCGAAAGTTTTCCTTTATATGAGTAGTCGAGCGTCTCGAAAGCGTCTTCGAGGTTTGCCTTCGCCGTGGTGACGAAAGCCTGACTTCCCTGCGTCGATACGGCCGTAACCTTTCGCAGGTAACCGTCGCCGTAATAACCTATGATCACGTCGCCGGATTTCGGCGCGTCGGACGGGCCGGAGACATTCAAAACTACCTGCGTCGCCGTGACGCTCGCGGTAACGACGGTCTCCTCGTCTATAACCTTCGCGTTAGACGCGAGCTTGTATGTGCATCTATAAGAGGTGGTCTTGACGGGAGTCCCGCCCGAGCTCGTAACGGCAAGGGTGAAATAACCTTCGCGTTTAACGCCGGAGGCGGTATCGGTATAAGAAACCGCAAAAACCGCCGTGGTAGTGTATTTGGGCGCAGTATAGGTCTTGCCGGAAAGTGTCCCTATATTTGGAACGAAAACCGCCGCGCTAGTAACCTCGACCGTCGAGCCGTCGGAATAAACGGCATAAACTTTTACTTTATTAAGATCGTAAGTCCCTCCGGCCGCGACCGTATCGGAATTCGGGTCGGTGTAAAGGCCGGCGAAGAACTTCGTGAGTTTCACGCCGTCGTCGTAGTTTATCTTAGTGTCTTCGGTGACGTTGACGAAGTAAGCCTCGCCCGGCTTGAGCGTCGGGTCGCTGCCGTCGAGCATGGTGATATTGCCTTCGTAATCGCGCACGACCTGCAAAAAACTGCCGGCCGCCGGGCTCCATTTATAAACACCCGCTATGGCCGAACTCGAGTTCATCAGCTTCGTGAAAGCATCGACGCCGCCGGACGACGACAACTTCGAAAATCCCAAAAGGTTGAACCCTTTTTTCAGCGTTATATCGCCGATCGCAGCCGCGGGCGGCCCGTTTATGGTTATGCTCGTATCAGCCTTCGATTTGATTATATAACCCTTGCCGATAGCGAGCGTAGATAAAGAACCTTCGCTGACGCTCAAAAAACTGCCGGCCGCGGCGCTGTATAAATAAATATCTTCTATATTCGAATTTTTCAATATTAACTCAGCTGGCGTGGCGGGCGGCGTTACGGTAAAGCTGACGAAATTGAAGCCCGTTTTAAGCGTTACGATCTGGTCGGCCGAAGACGCCGTCTGAGCGGAGACTTTAACAGACGATAAGGTAAACACCGAACAGAATAAAACTAATAATAAAATCAACAATGAACCCGGACCGATTCGTTTAAAAGACTGCATAAGACTCATAAAATACACCTCGTTAATATTTTATATTTTTTTGATATTTTTGTTCTAAATTCTAAATTATTCATTGCACACATCGTCCGCGCCTTACATACGCTTAATATCACTTAAAAGTTCAGCTTTTAAGGCTTGGGTTGAAGGTTCCAGCCGAATTGAAGCATTTCAACCGAACCGGCGGCAGCGTCAGCCGAACCGACGGTAATTTCAACGCTTCGCGATTTGACGGTATAAAGATCTTCACCCGAAAAATAATGATTCTGCCGCTGTGCGTAGGGATTTCCCGGTAAAATCCAGGCGGTGGAATAACCGTTAATGTAATAATCGGGATTGTTATTGGTCACGCTGAATTTAATTTTAGTCCCATTTTTAAAATAAATAACCTTCGGAAACTGATTTTGATACTCATAATTCGGATTATCAGGATCATGATTAAAGCGCGTTCTGGGTATGGCGTCGGCAAAATTCCACACCAGATAGGCTTCCAGTTTAAAGAAGCCGGGAACGCCTTTTTCATATACAAAATACGATCCCGATATTATCTCTGAAGATACGATCTTTCCTTCGGAATTAGTTTTAAATGCGGCCGCCCTTAAATTAAAATTGCCTTCGCCTGAAGGTATCAAAACAGGCGCGGAATAAGTTTTTGACGACTCATACACCGGGTCGGAACCATCGGTAGTGTATTTGATAACGACGCTTTCGGTCCCGCCGGCGGCGATAGTTATTTTCTGCCCTTCTTCATAACCGCCGGGGTATGTGACAAATACCGGAGGCGCCACATAATTGTCAATAATTTTTTTATAAAGTTCCCAGCTGAGCGAAAACAACTCAGCGCTATAGGAAGCGATTTCAAGGGTAAACGCTTCGAGAGTAAAAGATGCGGAAGCTTCAGCCCCCGCCATAACACTGAGATTGATTTTCATATCGTAAGTAAACGAAGCGATCATTTCTAAAAAGGCTTCGAACGAAACTTTAGGCCCGGCCACTCCGGCCGCCGTCAGAAGAAATTCTGCGCTCAAATAAGGCTTGAGCCTGATCGAACCGCTCAAATCAAAATTATCAGTCGATTTAACGGTTTTTGAAATATCGTTAATTTTTTTCCAGGCAGTGCCGTCGTATTCCGCGCCGACCCTGACCGAATAATTTAAATCGCCCGAATATGAAAAAGTACCGACAGCGCCCGCCAGAGCTTCGATACCGCACTTGATGTTCCAGTCGAATGAAAAAGGCACCGGACCGACCGTAAATATATAAGGCAGCGACTGATAGAGCGTGATTTCAGAAAACTTAGAGTTAGTAACGAAGGCGGAGATCGAAGCGTCGAACGCGACGCCGGCGTTCAATTCGCCGCCTATCATAAATAAAAATTTTTTCAAGCGTCCAAGGCCGATTTGAATATCGCAGTTAATAACAGGATCGAAAATGATATCGGCTTTAGTGAGTTCCACGCTCATTTCAACGCTGTCGATGATTTTTTTAAGTTTATCCGATGAAACAATGCTTTTATCGGGGACGGCCGGCGCCATTACCGCCGAAGAGCTCAAAAAACGCGACACTGCTTCATATTCAGAGCTTGCCGGCGCCGCGCCGTTAGATGAGGCCAGCGCGGATAATTTACCGCTGTACTGGTAATCGAGTTCTTCGAACACTTTATTAAGCTGCGACGCGGTGGTAAAAACGGTAATATCTGAACCGGACTTTCTGAAGTAACTTACCTTTCGAATATATCCGCTTCCGTGGTAACCGACGAGAATATCACCGGCGGCTACGGTCGAGACGCCAGGGCCGCCCAGCACCAAGTTGACGCCGTCAAAGGATTTAGTTATCATCGAAACCTCATCGACGATCCTGACATTGGAGGCGAGCTTATAAGAACATTTATAGCCGCGCGTGAATACCTGAGCGGCCGGACCGCCGCCGGAGCCGGTTTGCGGAATCATCGTAAGCGTCAGATAAGTTTCGAACGCCTGAGAAGCGCCGGCCGGAAGACATGAAGCCTTAACCATAAGCGTTCCGGTGGAAGCCGGCAGACTGAGAACATTTAAAGATATCGAGCCGGTATCGGCGGTATAAGTTACGGCGGCGGAAATTTCACCGGTGGTGCCGTCCGAATACAGGCCATAAACTTTTACTTTACTCAGATCATAAGTTCCTCCGGCGGCCGCCGTATCGGAAGACGGCGATAAAACGGCGCCCGATAAAGTTCGCGGACTTGAAATGCCGTTATCGTAATTAAGGGAAATATCGCCGGCGCATAAAATAAAATACGCCTCGCCCGCTTTAAGCTCGGCGTCGATCGAATCGAGCTGAAGCGGTATTCCGTTGGAATCGCGCACTACCTGAACGAATGTGCCGGCCGCGGCGCTCCATTTATATAAGCCGGTTATAAGAGAATTCCGCCCTATCAAACGCGACATCGTCAACGCGGAAGCCCCGGCGGCCGCCGGAGATTTAGAAAAGCCGAGAAGATTAAAACCTTTTTTAAGTGTAATATCGCCGATAGCCGCCGCGGGCGGCCCGTTTATGGTTATACTCGTATCGGCCTTCGATTTAATTATATAGCCTTTACCGACAGAAAGCGTAGTCAGCGAACCTTCGCCGACGCTCAAAAAACTGCCGGCCGCGGCGCTGTATAGGTATATATCTTCTATATTAGAATCTTTTGATTTAAATTCGGAGGGCGACGCAGGGGGCGTTACCGTAAAACTGACGAAATTAAAACCCGATTTAAGCGAAATTATTTGATCGATCGAAGAGGAATCCTGAGCAAAGATTTTTGCAGGCTGGGGCATGTAAGAAAACTGCATACAAGAAAAAATAATAAAAATTGAAAACAGTACGATAAATAATAAATTTACCGCATGATTTTTCTTAAGTAATAAGTTTTTAAACAACCTGCTCACACTCCATTTAGTGTCATTTATAAATTTTGCAGAAAAAAATTATACCAAAATAGAACTTTTATGTCAACTATCAAAATACAATAAATTTTTAAATGTTTAATATGAATTATTTTCATATCAACTAAGAATTCTATCGCAAATCTTTGCTTAAATGAATTTCTTGACTTCTTGAATAAATTTGTTTACAATTGCCTGATAGAGTATATTCAAAAAATGTTATATTTCTGATTAAGGAAGGTATCAAAATGAATGATCTATTGATTAAGAATTTCCGGACGATGAAACGGGCGTTCATCTTCGGGGGTTTTGTGATATTGGTTGTGCTGGGTGTGCTGACCGGCGTGCTTGCCGCCGAAGGAATGCAGTACATTGATATTACAGGCAATGACGGAAAAACACGAAAATTTTCGCGGCTGGTGATGGGCACCGATCATCTATGCCAGGCGGGCTGGGTCGATGATAATCAGCCGGCGTCCACACAAGAGCGGGTTTATGCGGTGCTGACCGAAGCCGCCCGCCTTGGCATAAATCTTTTCGACACGGCTCCTATATATGTCGGCGGAGTCGAATACACGCTCGGAGAATGGCGCGCGAAACTCGCGGAACAAATTCGGGATGACCGCTTCTTCGAACAGCCCTCGTTAAATCCCGACCGCAAGATCTACGCTCTTTCCAAGGGCGGATTTCCCTACGACCTTTTCTGGCTCAAAAAAATGCCGGCCGGCTGCCACTCAGCGGAAATGATCGACGAACTCAAGAAACGCGGAATTCTGGCTTCCGGCGCAACCGATTGGAGGAACCGCGACTGGCCGCTCAAAAGCGTACCGGCGGGAACTTATATGAGCCGTCTCTACTGCGAGAAAAGTCTTATGATCGAACGCATATCCGCGGAGTTGAAACACACGCGAAAAAATCTTAAGGGGGAGATAGACGTTTACCTCATGCATAGAGACGACGGCGATACGATCGATTTCGAACCTGTCAGGCGCAAACAAACCCCCGTAAGCCGCATCATCGAAGCCGTAAGCGCACCCGAAATATCGAAGCAGGTCAAAAACGTAGGATGGTCGAACTGGAAAACCCATCGAGTCGAAGAGTCATTGCGTCTGGCTGACCAAAATTCAAAACTCACCCGCCCGGTTATCAATAGCCCCTACTTTTCGCTCTTTGAAATGAGCGGCCGGACAATCCATGCCCTCGGCGTCCAGGTGGTCCACTCGGAAATGATCGATCCCGATTTTCAAAAAGGGATCAAAATAATGCCCTATTCCCCGCTCGGCGGATTCAGCATCCTCGATAAACCCGCCCCGCAATGGGAAAATGCGAAGAGTTCCGCATACCTGAAGCATATTGCCAGCGATCCATACTGGAAGAACGTTTATCCCGCCATATTCACGCCGGAAAACGAGGTCCGCTGGTATCGCGCCCTCAAATTCTTAGATTATTTCAATAAAAAACACAAAAGCTCATGTACTATCGACCAGCTTCTCAACGCTTACGTTCTCGCGCACCCGCGCACCGACATGCTTGCAATCGGCGCGCTCACTATCGAACAGGTACGCCGAACCGTCAAAGCGCTCGAAATGTCGAAAAAGCTCTCAATACAGGACCTCATCTTTCTTCACAGCGGAAAGATAGTTTCGGGCAGGACCTCGCCCCGACGGGATTAGTTTTAAAAATCGCGGCTTTCAAATTGAAAATAAAAAAGTTTATTTAGTGATTCAATCTAATAATCCGGTTTAGGTAATTATTATTAATTATCAATGCTCAATTTTTAATTATTTTTATTGCCTTCCGTTAATTTTTAAGTTAAAATACGGCCGGCCGCATAAAAATTTGCTCGAACGAATAATGTTACAACCGCTTTAAAGTATCGAGGAGGTTTTATAATATGAAAGCAGCCGACACGCAGCCGCGCGCGGACGAAAATCTGGTCTCGCTTCCCAATATAGGCAAAACCTTAGCCGCCAGATTAAAAGCCGCAGGCATAGCTGACGCCGGCAGCCTGATCAAAGAAGGCAGCCAGAACGCGTTTTTAAAAATAAAAAGCAACGGCGGCAGCCCGTGCTACAGCATGCTCTGCGCGCTCGAAGGCGCCATTCGCGGCACCCGCTGGCACGATCTTCCAATAGGCGTAAAACTCGAACTGAAAAGTTTTTTTGAATCAGTAAAAAATTAAGTCAACCGGCAAAAATACTTCAAAAAAATTATCATATTTTCTTTATGATATCGAGCAGAGCGCCGATGAGATAAAGCGGTATATTGCACAGGCATGTAGTAGCATTATAACCGAAAATAGCCACATTTTTACCAACGACTTTTTGTTATAGCTCCAATATTTATTTTATACAAAATCTAAAAAACTCACAAAACTCACAAAATTATAAATTTACTTTCAAAAAAGATTAATTTGTTATATAATATTATGTTGCAAAAATAACCAGAGGAACTAAATCAGACTATGGTCTAATATCGGAGGTAAATAAT
>CAYTCW010000162.1:2557-9017 GCA_964436235.1 uncultured bacterium | reverse complement strand
AAAAGCGTCAGGCAATTTGCAGATAGGGGGAGGGTTAAGGGAGGGGGAAAGGGTTGCTAACCCTTTCCCCCTCCCTTAAATAAATAGATATTTTTTATAAAAAATTAATTGTGACTCTTAATTCTTATATTCTAACTTTTAACTTTTAACTTCGGTCTTTAATTTTTGCCTTCGATCCTTACTATTATGTATTTTGAATAATCCGCCGATGCGGTTACTCCGTAAAGCGCGCCGTTCGGCGATACGCAAAAATAACGGGTGGGCATGGTGTCGCCGATATGAATAAGCGGCATTACCTTTAAACGCTCGACCGCTTTTCCGGTTTCGTCGAATTTATAAACTAAAGTTTGAATAACGTCTTCGGCTATCTTTTCAATTATAGAGGCGTAAAAGTTATAATTAGCGTCTGAACCGAGTATCTGGTAGTCGTACGGATCGGTTTCCTTGATCGACTTGATCAATTTAGCAAAAACTTTCGGCTGGCGCTTCGCCGCGCCGTCCATCAATAAAATATCGCGGCCTTCTTTATCGAACTCGCCGAGCGCGAATATGAAACCCTTTTTATCGCCGTAAACGCCCGCCGTATCGTCGGAGAGACGGCCGGTTACGACGCCCTCGCCGTTATAAACTACCACTTTAGCGCCGAGCTGGTCGCTTACCAATATTTCGCCGAAATTAGACACCGATATCTTATGCGGCAGCTCGCACTGATCTTTTAAATCGATGGCGCCGCGCATCTGGCCGTCGGGCGACAGGATGAATATGTTTTTAAGCGTTTGATTCAATAAGTAAATATTGCCGTTTTCAGGCGATATGGCAATGTCGCTCATATAGTACCAGTGGTTTTTATCGTCGGTTTCACCCTGCGGATAGCTGAATGTAGCGGCCACTGATCCGTCTTTCGACACTTTAACCACGCGGAAATTAAGGGCGTCGAGTATGTATATGTTTTCGTCTTTATCAACCGTGAAAGACGACGGGCCGTTCGACGGAAATGCCGGCGAGTCGGCCGTGCCGAGACCTACCGAACCGGTGCCTGAACCGATGCCCATTACGCACACTTCGACGGTTTTCGCCTCTTTAATTTCAGGCAGAATAACTTCGGCGGTGCCCGCCCACGCGTCGGCCGTAAATATCGTCATAACCAATGCCAGAGCGGTTATTAAAGTTTTAACCGCCGCCGTTTTAATATTTAATTTTACTTTCGGATTTGTATCGCTATTTTTCATCTTTTATCACCTTTATTATTATTTACCGCATTTTACATGCAGCCATGCAGCCGTTTTATAAACGACTGCATGTATTATTTATTATTCCAGTTTATTGACCTGTTGCCGGTACTGACTTATATTCTTACGCCGGGTACGCTGCGCGGATTAACTAACTGGCCCGCTGAGTTTTTCATAGCGAAGTGAAGGTGCGGTCCGGTAGTCCAGGCGCCGGTATTATTTGAATGACCGACCGTCTGACCGGCCGATACGCGCTGGCCGACGCCTACCGATGCATCGCGGCAGTGATAATATATTGAAGTATAGCCGTTATCGTATTTAATAACTATGCTTTTGCCTCCGCCGTAATCGTATGAAGTGGAAACCACTTTGCCGGGTCCTAACGCTTTCAGAGGTGTGCCGGTGGACACGCCGAAATCGATGCCATAATGATAGCTGTGGCCGAATAAATTACGCGGGCCGTAGTCGGAAGTTATGCGTCCGCCGTCAACCGGCCTGCCGCCGAAACCTGCGCTCGGATTGCCGCCTGAAGACGCCGCGGGCGCAGCGCTTGCCGCAGCCGGAGCCGCCGAACTGACCGGCGTTTTCGATATGTAATCGCCGTGCACGAAAGCCTCGCGGCCGTTATACTTAACTTTATACCAGTCGCCCTGTTTGCCGAGTATCTCGATGGCCGCGCCATGGTTGAACCGGCCGATTATACTGCCCCACGCGCCGGTGCGAACGTTTAAATAAGTGCCCGGAGTGTTGACGTAACCGTCGCCGCCGGCAGCGGGCGCATCGGCAGTTGAAATATAGGCGGAATGTACGTACGCCTCGCCGCCGTTATGCTTTACTTTATACCAGCTGCCTTCTTTTGAAATTATATCTACTTTGTTGCCCTGCTTGAATGTGCCTATTACATTGCCCCACGCGCCGGAACGAATGTTGAGCACGCCCGCCATTACCACGCCTGAAGAAGTGCCGCCCGCGCCTACGCCGTCAGTGCCGCCGCCAGCGGCCGTGCTGCCGCTTCCAAGCGACTGATTAACGGCTTCGATGCCGGCGAAAGTGCTTCCGGCAGGATAAAACACAGCCAAAGACAAAAGCAGAAGCATACAGGCTAAACTTTTAACTAAGTTGTTACTCATAATAACCAACCCCTTCCTTATATTTTTGTAATTAATTATTCATTACTTCAAAATTTTACGACAGCCATTTTGCGCCGCCTGATCTATATACTCGCCTTTTATTAAAAAAGTTCCGTTATTATCTTCGGTATTTTTAATTTTTCAACTTTAATTTCGCCGTAAGTCTGCTTTAATTTTTTATAATCTAAATATAAAAATTTAGGCAGCACGGAACGGGCGCCCGAATATAAATAACGCTTGACTATTTTGGCAACGAAACGGTCGAATATTTCGTGGCTCGAGCCGTGCGCCGCCTTCGAACCCGCCGACAGCCGCCTTATATCGCCATTAAAACGCGGGCTTATATGAAACAGCTCGTGAACGATCGTTTCGAGTTTTTCGGAAATACTGAGGTCTAAAAAACGCGGTATGCAAAAAGCTATTATATAATAGATCTCGACGCCGTCGTAATAAACGGGCGGTATGCTGAATTTATAGCCGTTCGATATTTTTTCGCGAGCGCCGCCTTCAAAACGCAGCGGGTAAATTTTAGCCTGCAGCCCGTGCTTCGAATTAGACTTAGCGAGCGAATACGAAACCGCTATGCGACCCGAATCGATGTGACCGAATTCCTCACAGGCGCGGGCGACGTCGCGCACCACGCCCATATATTCACGGTTGAAATCAAAGGCCGCCGCCGGGGCGCCGCCGCCCTGATTGAATAAATCGCCTTCTATAAGATTCATTTTAGTTTTAAAAATCGCCTTTCTTCTTCATTGAGACGCACTATTAAATGCGCCGCGTATAAAAGAGCCGCCATTACGAAGCCGAACATAAAATACTCGACGGTGCCCGCAGTTATATATTCGAGCAGCGAAACATAGACCGCCGAGACGATAAGCACTATTATAACCGACTTATAAGAGCCTTTTTTAAATAAAGCGGTTAAAAACAACAATACAAGCGCCGTGCCCAATAAATAACCTATAAAAGTCAGCGCATCGTAAACCGGCTTCGAATAATACGAATACTTAATATAAAAAATCGTCGAATTATTTATGTTATCTACTTTTTCGAGACTTTCCGCCGTAAAGTAATGAAGATTCGCCGTAGAAGGCACCGATATCGAAACCGGCATCTTCGACCTGGCCATCGCGCCGCCCGCGCCGTAAGAAGAACCCGTGTAGCTTTGCGTCTGCGGTTCGTTTGAAACGGCGCGCGCGTTGGTTACGGCCATTTTTTTATACTGTATGTTGAGCATCTGGTCGATTGAAACCGTGGAACGGCGCGCTGAAGAGGTTTTTTCTATGAAACCTGAATCGCTCTTCAATTCTTCTTTACGCAAATTAGTGCTGATATTGAATATATTGTAGTCGTCGATAAAATGCAGCTCCCAATCGACTTTTGAACATAAAACACCGGGACGCGGAAGCTCGATGCGGCCGCCGCCGAATAAAGAATAAGGCGGCGTTTTGGTGAAGTAAACCAATGAAACGGCGAACGGCATAAAGTTCTGGCCGTCGTCGGGCGATTTTAAAAGCGGTATGTATATCAGGCCGTCCGCTCCGGCGCCCGGTTTGAAAAGACGCTCGCCCACCTTGAGGCTCCACGGCTCCGAGCCGGCAGGCAGCTTCAATTCGAGAAACTGCACGTTGTTGTTTCGCACTTCATAATACGCGCTGGTTATAAGATATCCCTCGCGCGTTACGAAAGTTTTATAGCTGGCGATGTCGATAGCGCATGCTATGGCCGCTATGTCGATATGTTTTTTTATCTCCAGATATAAATTATCAGGCTTTTTCGAAAACTTATAGGCGAATAATACCGATGAAGACGCATAACCGGCGGGCAGCCCCGGAATTTCTTTTTCGTCGATGGCCGCTAAATTGGTTTCAACCTCGCTGGTGGCGTTTACCTCGGCGTTAACCGCGGCGTCGATGGCTAAAAATCCCTTGTACTCGTCGGCGCCGGACGGCCTCATAAAAGGCACTCTGACTGGCGCTTTCATATTAAATATCTCCGTCTCGAAGCCGGTTTTAAGATTAATGCGGCCGCGCATCGGATTTTTAAACATTACCTTGAGCTCGCGAGGCGCCGCGGATACTTCCAGGCTCCCGCCGGCCGGACCGTCGCCGCCCGTTACTTTCCAGTCGTACACGCCCGCACCCTCGACAAGCGTTATCATCGTGTTTTCAGGTATTTCAAATGCCAGCTCGCGTATTTCGGTGTTCTGCACGCTGTAATTCCAATCGATGAGGCCGGAATAACGCTCCTCGTCAACGGTGAGCCGGCAGGCCGAAGTCAGCGTGATGCGCGGTTCTATCTTCTTAGTTATGACGGTTACCTCTTCGCTTTTTTGCGCGAGCAGCCGCTCGCGCGCTTCTTTGATACGGCGCTCCTCCTCGAGCCTCGCGAGTTCCCGCTCACGGCGAGCCTGCTCGGCTAAAGTGAGGCGGAACGAATAATGATCGGCCGGAATGAGGCCGCCAGAGGTTATATTGCGCGCGGCGGAACCGGAGCCCTCTTTAGAACGCGACTCAACTATCATATTATCGGCGATAAGATCGTATTCGCCGGGCGTTGCCAGCGATACCTTCATGCAGGCGCTCTTTGCCGGATATAAATTGAAGTAATACGAATTATCGCTGAATATGACGTTGGTTTTAAATGATATCTTGACCATATACTCGCCGGCGTCTTCAAAAAGCGCGCTGTATTTGCGCGAAGCCGGATTGATCTTAAAATTATCATAACGGCCGATAGTTTCAAACTGTTTGGCCTGACGGTAAGGAGTAAACCTGTCGCGGTCGCTTTTAGTTTTATACGCGCGCTCCAATTTATCGATATAATCGCCGCTCATGCCGTAAAAGCCGAAACTGTAAGGCTTTATCATATAAGATTCCACGCCGGTGAGCGCTATGTCGCCGCCGATAAGCTCGACCGCACTGTAATTTTCGTCGAATACGTCTATGAAATACTCGAGAGTGAGCTCGGCCGCGTCTAATTTAATATTGCCGCCAAGCGTCGCCTTTTTTATCATCGCCCGGTACGGCGGAGCGGCAAGCGCCGTTAATTCCTTCGAATCGGCCATATACTCCATCGAATTAACCGAGTCGATCAAATATTTAAGCTCGCCGTAAGGTATCATAACCTTCTTCTCGTTTGAACGCATGGCCATATCGAGCATATAAAAAGTCTGGACCTCGAGCGTGGCCGGATTGTAACTGAGCTCTACAACGGCACGATCGTCCGCGCCGGCGGCATAAACCGCCGTGACGGCTGAAAGCGGCGTTAACAACAATGAGCTGAATATAACAAACGATATGAATATGATAAGGTTAATTTTTGGCGTGCCGCCGGGGCCGGGACCTTTGCCGGAACCGTTTTTATCGGAGCCGGAACCGCCGCCCGGCTTTTTATCGCCGGTGCCCGGGCCGGAAACTGAAGCGTCAGTCTGCGGGGCAGCCGGTGAGGACGGCGAAGATGCAGCTGGATCAGTCGAAGGCGCCGCCGACGGCGTTGATGACGAAGCCGTAGTGGAAGAAGCCGTGGTCTGAGCCGGAGCGGTTAAAGTTAGCGGTGTTTTAAGCATATCGGTCAGCTTGGCTAAAACGCGCGGATTAGATAATTTAGCCGTGATTTTAGAAAGCGCGAATATTATAATGCCGGCCAGAATGCCCAACTGTGAAGCCTTAGCAGTGTCGGGAATTATCCGGTTGGCCGCCTCGAGCGCAAATAAAAGCGCCAGAATTGAAAATATATACAACGGCGCGCGGTCCGAACTGTAAAGCGCACGCGACGCGGCTAACGGTATCAATACACCCATAAATACAAGCAGCGCAAGCAGCACGCGGTATAATTTAACGCTCATATACGACATTTTTAAACTTACCTCCTCGCCCGACATCACAAAACGCTTTTCAACTAAACTCGAATGTCCGGTTTTAGGAAGGGCCACCGGCACCGAAAATATGCCGCGGCTTTCAGGACGCGCCTGACGCGCAGTACGCATACGCTCCGCTGCAGCGCTTTTTCTCTTGCTTTCCACTTTCGAAACGGGCCGGCCTTTATATGATTTTTCAGCCTTAGCCGGAGCGTCATCCATGCTTTCGTCTTCGAATG
>CAYTCW010000162.1:0-2457 GCA_964436235.1 uncultured bacterium | reverse complement strand
GCCCTGTTAAAGTTGGGAACGCTTATCGCCGCGAAAACAAGAAATATCAATATTAAAAAAATTATGCTCACGGCGTGATTCATTAAAAATCGGAATATTTTAGCGAACAGATTATAAATAAAATTCCATACCGCGCCAAACAAGCCCATTTCATAAGCTTTTTCGCCGCTCATATAAATCACGTAACCCATAAACGCTATTAAAAGAAGCGCTGAAATTATTATCAATAAACTCACTGAGTGAGGCGATTTATAAATATAAACAAGCGCGTTTATAAAATTCAGCGGGATCTGATAAATCAACGGAACCGCCGGAGCCTGCTTGAGATCGGGATCGCCGCGCATATTGTAAAATACGTAGCCGTCGGCCGTGTAAACCCGCCATTTAAGCTGCATCGACGGCACCTCGGTACGCGGCAGCTTTAAAGAAAATCCTCCGAACATCGATAGTTTTTGCGTTTCGGCCGAAGTTTTAAACTTGATCGGATATTGTAAAATATCGTCGTTAACGAAACTCGATTTAACTATGGGTATCTTGAAATTATAATCCTGGTCATAGGAAACCTTGACCAACTTATCGTTGACGACCGCGCCGTCAAGTATTTCAATGGTATCGTCGGGCATTAACTTCAAAAACGGCATGCCGTTATTCTTGATATGATATTCGCAGCTTGAAACCGCCCTGCCCTGGCTTGTTATAAAAGTATTGACCGAGCTGGAAGTCAATACGCTCGCAAGCACCTGCGAGTCGGAATATTTAGTCAGCTTCAGACGCGCGCGGTATGGATGCTTGTAATATTTAAACGCAAAGAGTATCGGCGATACCACCGAAAATTTAATGCGATCCGGCAATTCCTGCGCGTCTATACGCTCTAAATTGAACGGCTCGCGCGCTAATCCGATCTTCACGTTAGTGAGCGCGCAGACCGCTATGTGGCCGCGCTCGCTTTCTACCGAGTGAAACAGAAGCTCAGGCATATTGATCTCATCCGTGGCTTCGTCTATTTTAGTGATGGTAGTTACCGTAAGGTTAAATTCCGTCGTGACGGGGTATTTAAGAAATACTTCGACCGACGAATAATCGGCTGCGCCGTTTGCCGTGCGTACCTGGCGTATCTGGCGCTTATCGTAATTATCGGTAAGCACTTCGTCGATATCCGTATCTATAGGCATTTCAAGCGAAAATTTGGAAAGCTGGCCTTTTATAATGTTAAAAGTAATATCGTGACTGCCGCGGATAAGACCGTCGCCTATCGAATATACCGACTTTATATTGCAGCCCACGGCGGCCGGCTCCGCTTCATATTTACGGGCCGCGGTTTCTTCTGGCGACGATGCCGTTTCAACGCCCGAATCGAGCTCCGCCTCGCCGGTTTCCGAACCGCCTTCAGGCGGCGTTGTCATAGCCGTATCGGTTGCCGCTTTTTTCTCTTCGGGACTCACGGCGTAAAAAGTGAATTCGAGACGGTCGGCGAAGCCGAAATCGGCCTCATAAGCCTGTTTTTTGGTGTCGGGATGAATGAAAAGACGCTCGCCTATGGCCGGGCTCATGCGTATAACCGCGTCGGCGCCGTCGTGCATGAATAAAGCATTGTTTTTAGGCGAATCGGGCGTGATCACCGAAAATGAATACCGTGCGCCGTCTTTATTCGGCGTTAATAAAAAACGCATGCTCAGCGTATGCGCGCCGCGGCCGGTTACTAACAGCGAGTAACGGCTCGAAGCCGCCGCGCCCCGGCCGTAAGAGCGTCCTGTATTACTAAGCGCGGCAGGCGCGCTGTAATCGGAATCGTAAGTCTGTACCACGGGAGCCGCGTTCATATTGTTTCTCTGATACTCGATGGCCTGCTGAATCTGACGCCCGGTATTTAAAGCGCTTTCCTGCGAAGGCTGTAACGGCTCCGAAATAATCACCGGGATCGTGTCGTCGATAACCGCGTCGTTCAAAGCGAGCGAACCGCCTATAAGCGGTATCAGTATATATTTATTTTCGGCAAGCACCGAAAAATCTACGTCGAGCGCGCAAAGCACGTTATCGTGATCTTTTACGAATTTATACGAAGCCGAATTTATTATGTAATCGGAAGGCGGCTGCTTTTTTCCGTCTTTTTCGCCGCGCGGATAACGGTCGTTTATCATCTTATTGTTTTTTTCGACGAGCTCCTCGAGCTCGTCATAATCGATCATTACCATTTTATTGCTTTCGAAAATTTTAGATATGTCCGAGTAAGGCAGGACCACCTTGAATTTAGATATTGGCCGCAGCGTATGTTTTTCGGGCAGACTGCCGGCGAACGGAGCCGCTTCGGAGGCGTAAAGCGGCCATAACAGAGCCGTTAAAAAAAATAAAGCCGCTATAAAGACGGCGGCCTGTTTGAGCTCGAGAGCCTTGATAAGGCTGGCAGGGCATTTTACTACTTCAGAATTTATCCTATACATAAACGCCTCCACATTAATT
>CAYTCW010000161.1:0-9078 GCA_964436235.1 uncultured bacterium | reverse complement strand
GACGTTGAAAAAGGCCAGATGGTAATGGTAGAAACCGAAAACGACATGAAAATGGACCAGGAAATAGAAAACGACTCGCCGAACCTCGGCCCCGCC
Organism: uncultured bacterium; assembly: GCA_964436235.1. Lineage (GTDB taxonomy): Bacteria > Muiribacteriota > UBA9980 > UBA9980 > UBA9980 > UBA9980. The sequence goes on along the minus strand of CAYTCW010000161.1, from coordinate 8,982 downwards.
GTTAAAAAAGTAAAAACGACCGTTAACCTCAAAACTAAAATGGAACTCATTTAAATAATTTAAATCAAGAAACCGCGTAAAGGCTTTTTATCGCCGAATCGCCGGCAGCGGACGATAGCGCGGTTTTTATTTAAATAAATGGATTAAAATGTCAATCGATTTCGATAAAATAGAAAAATCTCTCGCACAGGGCCCGACCGAAACTTTAAAGCGCGCCGCGCTTGCTGAGTTGGCCGAATCCGCGGAACCGCGCGCAAAAAAAATTCTCGAAACGCTCGCGCGCGATAAAAGCATGGCCATAAAACTTCTCGCGTCTTCATATCTGAAAAAAAACTTTGCGGACGGCGCGGCAGTTTCAACAGCTGCCTCACAGGCGGAAAATTCCAATTCTAATCAGAGCGCTTCAACTAATAAAATTCAGGCGTCATCGGCGTTATCTCCCGCTAACGGACAGCCGGGCGGCGACATATTTCAAAAATTTTTCGATGCCGATTTTATTAAATACGCCGTGTCGCCGCTTATAATTATAGCCGTCCTTGGGTTGTTTTCGCCGTTCATACCGGCTTTTTTCTTTTTTTCTGCCTATCTTCTGCTTATAATAACCATCTCGCTTTTTTACGATAAGCAGATCGCCATCCCGTCCGTATTGGCCGTATGCCTTATTGCTATGTTATTTTACGCGATGGGGCTCGTAATAAATTTCAGGCCGACTTTTTTGTTGATGGCCGTTTTCACGCTTATCGGCTCTTATATTTCGATAGTGGCGACCGAACTGCGCGAAAAAAACATCAATTCACGCTCGGTAGTCGAAGATTTAAAATCGCAACTGATGCAGATGAGAAAATTAATCGATAAACGCAAAGATTTTGACGAAGCGCAAAGAGATATGGACTTAGTCACTAAAATGAAAAACGACCTTAACGTTAAATCGCGGCGTTTAGGCGAAACGCTCATCCAGATTCACGAACTTATTTCCAGCCAGAAAACCGACGAAATTATAGACCGCGTCACAAAACTTTTAGCCAGGCAGATAGGCGCAAAATCCGTTTCAGTATGGATTTCCAACTCGAAGTTCCACTCGATCTATCCGCTCGGCTGTTCCGAAAAACATATCGACCCGCAAAGATACATGAATATGAATATATCGCTCGACGAAGAGACTATCATAACCAAAGTATCGCGTGAGGGCGGGTTTTATACGGGCGGCGAGCTGAAAAAAATAGCCGAGTACGAACCATTTTCGGCCGAATTCGACATCAAGAGCGAATTTTGCGCGTCAATGGACGCCGGAAATAAAATAGTAGGCGTTATTAACTGCGAAGAAGTATCTGATACTTTCGAATTAAACGATGAAAGCAAAAAATTAATTAAACTTATAGCCGACGTGGCCGCATGGGCGTTAAAAAACGCGGGCGACTTAGAACTGTCCAAACGCGATCTGCAGAATATAAAACAGCTCTCCGACAAAGAACGCGAAGAGAAAAAGAAAATCAGGAGCATATTCGATAAATTCGTTTCGCCAAAAGTTATCGAAGAAATTATGAACAATCCTTCAGGATTGTCGCTCGGAGGCAAACGCAGGGCTATTACGATGTTTTTCGCCGATATACGCGGTTTCACCTCGATGAGCGAAACTCTCGCGGGTAATCCTGAAGTGGTTTTAGACGTAGTCAACAGATTCCATTCGTCGATGACCGATATTATTCTGGCAAACGGCGGGACCATCGATAAATATATAGGCGACGCGCTGATGGCTCTTTTCGGGGCCCCCATGAGCTCTAAAATCGAGGACGACGCTTATAACACGATAGCCGCCGCCATGGCCATCAAAACCGAATGCTTGAAGATACGCGAAAAACTCATACATGAAGGTAAAACCCCCGTAAATGTAGGCATCGGCATAAATACCGGCGAAGTGGTCGTCGGCATGGTCGGTTCGACTAAAATGATGAACTATACCGCCATAGGCGATGCGGTCAATACCGCCGCCCGAATAGAGGCTAACGCGGCGGGCGGACAGGTGCTCATATCGCGGGCAACTTACGAATTAGTTAAAGACCGCATTACCGTCAATACGCTCGATGCTATAATGGTAAAAGGCAAGCGCGAAGCAGTCGAAATTTTCGAAGTCACCGGCCTTAAACAATGAAAAATATAACAAAACCCCGCGCAGTTGAGAGTGAATATGAAATTTAACTACCGAAACGATAAAGGATTTTTCATCAGCGGCGCCGAGATAGCCTGCTTTATAATAATCAATCTTATGATGCTGGCTTCTTTCGGTCTGGGAAGCTCCATCAGAAAAACTCAGGACGCTAAATACCTCGCCCGGCAGTTAGAAGAGCAGCAGAAGCGCGAAGAAGCCGAAGCCGCCAGAAAAAAAGCCCAGCAGGAACGCGAAAAAAGCGAAAAAAAACTTCAGGCCGCTAAAAGAGAAACGCCCAAGATCGGCGTCATTAATACAGCCCCCGATAATTCACGCCAGCGCGGCATAAACACATCCATCGCCGCCGTGGCACCTGAAGAATCAAAAAAACTACTGATAGCGAAACAAAAGCCGCCGGAAATAAAAAAACAGCCCGGCGGCGGCAAGGCGGCCGTCACGCCCGATAAACCGTCCGGTAAAGCTGATAAAACAGCCGAAGTAAGCTCCGCTGCCGTAAAAAAAGATTCCGACGAAAACGAAATCGAGACGGCGGAAAACGGAAGTAATTTCGCGGATAGAATGTCATCGCTTTTTTTCAGCGATATCGATTCGTTAGGCGTTGAATTATACGATTATAAATTAACGCAGAATACCGCGGGGCGCGAAATAGTAATTTTAAACCTTTTAAACGCCATAAAGTTAGAACCGGCCGAAGATAACCCTTCTTCCGCGGAGTATCATCTGGCAGTTTCGACCTCTGAAGCCGTTTTAAATTATAAAAATTACGACGGCGCCGAAACAGGCAAAACCCCCTTGACGGCGGACGCAAAAGATCGGCAGAAAACGGGTGAAACCGTTTTAAAATCGAAAAAGATCGCCGCTAAATTCCTTTATAGCTATAAAAATCAAACCTATGTCGCCACTAACGGCGGATTATTTCATACTCCGCTCGAAAAGGTGCCTGAAATCAAAGAAAACGAAAAAACAAAAAAATCGAGCATCGATAGATATTTACACGAAAAACTTCCGCCCGACGATATAATAGCCATAGCCGGCGCAGGCGAACTTTTATTCGCCGCAACGCCCGCGACGGTTTATTTAATTAATCTTGCCGACGGTCAGGTTACCGATATCGGTATCGACGAGCTTTTTGAAAACAGCTTATGGTATTCTATATGCTATCATGAAGATAAACTGTATCTTGCCAACTATGAGGCCATTTTTTACTACGATATAAAAGCCGCTAAATGGTTTACCGTCGCCTATGAAAAATTCGCCGGATTCAATAAATGCGCGCTGCAAAGCCTTGTAGTTTATCAGCAGCCGGCGGCGCTCCATACTAATTATATGCTCGTAACTAAAGATCACGGTATCGTAACCGATAAAATGCCGTCGTTCGATCCGGCAGCTTTTAAATACGACGGCGCCCAGGCAAAACCGAAGATACTTAAAAAACTTTTTAACCGCGATTTATTGAAAGCGGGGCCCGCCTTCGTATATAACGAAGCGGACAGCGTATGGTTTTCATTCGAACCTCAGGAAAAAGAGCCCTACGAACTCATTCGTTACGACAAAAAGACCGAAAAATACGAGCGCTATAATTTATCGAATAAAATTAAGTGCGTTTATGCTATTGATATGGTGCAGTATAACGAAAACCTGTTTTTTGCAGTTAACGGCGAAGATGTCTTTGCCGTTATAAGAATGTGGGGCGATAATAACGCTAAAATATACGGCTTTTACCCGATTGCCTCCATAGGCGGCTGTTTTTCGATCGCCTGCGACGATAAATTCGTTATATGCGGAACGCTCGACGGACAAATATATAAAATAGACGCTTCGGATATAATAGAAAGCGCCGGAAAGCTGTAATCAATATGGAAATTAATGAAATAAAAGAAGAATCGCTCAGGGAATCGATACCATCGGTTTCCGCTTCAACCGGTAATTTTTTAGAAATGCTCGCCGTTTTAAACGGCGCTATAAATATAGTAGAAGTCGGCTGCGCGAACGGCTACGCTACAGGTTATTTAATCAAAGCCGCCGTCAAAAATAACGGCCGCGTGACCGCTTTTGAAAAAGACGCGGCGCGGCATAAAATGGCCGAAAATAATTTATCGGGCCATATAAAAAGCGGCATACTTACCTTAATAGAGGGCGATGCGCTCGAAGTCACCGGCCGAATACCTTCGGATATCGACTTTTTGTTTATAGACGCCATGAAAAGGCAATACCGCGCCATACTCGAAACTTTTTTGCCGCATCTTCGCAAGGGCGCTATTGTTTTTTCCGACGATATTTACTTTCAGGGCGTTTTAGATCCGTCAAAAACCCTCGACCGCCACAAAAGCATCGTAAAAGGATTAAGAGAATATCTTGCCTGTCTCGACGAACTCGAAAGAAAAGGCAAGGTTAAAAATTACTTTTACGGCTACGAAGACGGCATGGCAGTTACGATGATATTATAAAATATAACAAAGATTGATTAAGATTGCCAAAAATTAAAAACTAAACGATCAATTAAATAAATTAAATGTTTAAAAAATGGGAAAATAAAAGATAATTAGAAAAGGTGGAACAATGATTAGAAAATACTCTACACTGAATAAAATTACGGCGGTATTAGTTGTGGCCTTTTACGCATCCTTCGCGGCAGCCGTTATCGCGGGAGCTTTATACGCGCCATGCGCCGTCCGCGCCGAAAATGACAGCCAGACTGCATCACTATCGCAAAGCGCCGGAAGCATGGCAGCTTTTGAAACCATTCCCGTGACGATCGTATCCACTTCCCCGGCGATAACCGAAATTTTATTTTATATAGGCGCGGGCGATAAGCTCAAAGGCGTCACCACGCTCTGCGATTATCCGGCGCAGGCCGGCGAAATCGAAAAAATAGGCGATCTTAACGTCAATTACGAAAAACTTCTCGAATTAAAGCCCGACGCGGTATTTATAATGAAAGGTCTCAGGGCCAATGAAACCGAAGTATTGAATTCGTTCGGCATTAAATCGATGGAATTAGATTTAAGCTCGATCGGCGCGATACTCGATTCGATCGACGCTGCGGCCGCGGCGATGAAAACCGATAAAAACGCTTCCGGGTTAAGAAAACAACTCAAAAATTTATCTTCTTTGATCAATAAAAAACAAAAAAATATTATGCGCTCGGTTTATTTTGAAATATGGGGCGATCCGCCCATGACTATCGGCGGCGCGTCTTTTATCAACGAGATAATCACGCTCGCGCACGGCATTAATATATTCAACGACGTTAATATTGAAAATCTGTCGGTAAGCCTTGAAAAAGTGATTGAAAATAATCCCGAAGTAATAATAGCGGCCTACAACGTCAAAACTTCCGAAATAGCTTTAAGGCCAGGATTTTCAAGTTTGATAGCGGTTAAAGATACCAATATAATTAAAATAGATTACAATATCTACGTCAGGCCCGCTCCGAGAATTTTAGACGCGGTTTTAGACCTTTATAATAAACTTTTCCCGGAGGCGGCGATTAGTTCCGAAGACATTTTAACCGATAATTAACAAATGCTGTAAATAATATAAATTCTTTAAATTCTATGAATTCTTTAAATTTTAAACCATATTTATTCTTTGCCTTAGCGGCGCTGCTATGCGCCGGCGGAGTTTTTTTATCATTTTCGCTCGGTCAGGCTTCAGTGCCGCCGGGCGAAATATTTAATTTCATGCTATTTAAACAAGCCTCCGATCCGCGCTATCACGTAATACTAAAAATGCGTTTAGTGCGGATTGCCGCGGCGTTTATAACGGGGGCCGGCCTCGCTTTTTCGGGCGTGGTTTACCAGTCGTCGCTTAAAAATTATTTAGCCGATCCGTTCATGCTCGGCATATCGGCCGGTGCGGCCCTTTTTTCGGCGTTGGCTATAACGCTTAAATTCCAGTCTTCTTTTATGATATCGGCCTTCGCATTCTGCGGCGCTATTTTTGCCGTAACAGCCGTGATGGCGGTTTCTATCGTTAAAAAATTCAGCAGTTATAATCTTATTCTTACCGGTATAGCTTTAAACAGCTTTTTTTCGAGTTTTTTAACCATAGTTATGTATCTATCAAAGGATATGCAAAATATCTTCTTCTGGCTCATGGGCTCGCTCGACGTCAAATTCGCCGGACAGATCTTTTACACATATATTTTTGTAATAGCCGCCGCCGCTTATATATTAAGATATTCTTATATACTCGATTTGCTTAAATTAAATGAAAAAACTATATTTTCGATAGGTATCGACCAGAATTACTATAAAATTAAATTTTTGATAATAGCATCGCTCATATCTGCTTTAATAGTTTCTCAAACCGGAATTATCGGATTTATAGGGCTTATCGTTCCGCACGCCGCGCGCCTTATTATAGGCGATCTTCACCGGCTCCTGCTTCCTTTTTCATTTCTTCTCGGCGGTACGATGCTTATCTATTGCGATTTAATATCGCGTACCGCGGCGGATTCCATTAACTTTCCAATCGGAATAATAACGAGTCTGGTGGGCGCGCCTTTTTTTATAGCGCTTCTGGCGGGACGCCGAAACGCGAAGGGGGCCGGCTCGAATGGATAAAAATTTTAATTCGGGCGCGGCGGCGGGCCGAAACGATCGGCAATGCGGCGCTTCCGCTTTTTACGCCGCCGGGCTTTCATACCGTTTCGACGGCGAAAACGACGATATAGTCAATGGTATGAATTTTGAGATCGAGGCTGGTTCTTTCGTTTCGATCGTCGGCCCTAACGGCGCCGGAAAATCGACACTGTTAAATATAATGCTCGGCTATAATAAAAACTACGGCGGCCGCCTTGAATTTTTCGGCAGGGAATTAAGCTCGTGCCGCCCGGACGAACTGGCGCTTAAAAGAGCTTATATTCCACAGCAGAGTGAAGAAGGCCTGCGTCTTAACGCTTACGAGTATTTAAAACTCGCAAACGCCAGCCCGTTAAACACAAAAGACCGCGATATCGACGAAATACTCGAAAAATTCAATATATCGCATTTAAAAAAACATGACATCAGCCTTATGTCCGGCGGCGAAGCGCGCCTCACGCAGCTCGCCTTCGCACTGCTCAGAAAACCCGAAGCGCTCTTACTCGACGAGCCGGTTTCATACCTTGATTACAAAAACCAGCAGGTATTTTTCAATATATTAAAAAAGGAGCACGAAAGCCGTAAAATTACCGTGGTAAGCATTCTTCACGACCTCGACCTGGCCGCTTACTACTCGGATAAAATAATGCTTGTTAACGACGGACGCCTTCTTAAATTCGCCCCGCCGGCCGAAGTTTTAAATTATAAAACCCTCGGCTCGGTTTTTTTCGCCGGCCCCTCTTCCTCTTCCGCCTCTGCAGCGGCGCAAAACGGAATGCGGCGCGAAGCCGGCCGGGGCAATATTCACGTTATATGCGGCGGCGGCTCGGGCGAAAAAATAATTTTAAAGCTGCTCGAATTAAATTTTAACGTCACCTGCGGAGTTTTAAACGCGGGCGATTCCGACTGGCGGTTCTGCAGGGCTAACGGCGCGGCCATGGTCGAAGAAGAGCCTTACGGGCCGATTACGCCCGAAAACTACATCAAAAATATCGAATATATCAAAAAAAGCCGCGCCGTGGTAGTGTGCGCCTTTCCTTTAGGCGGCGGAAACCTGGCTAATTTAAAATTCATCGATGAAATAAGCGAAAACGGGCCGCCTGAAATTATATGCGCGGGCGGCGATCTTAACGAACTCGATTTCACGGGCGGCGCGGCCCTTGAATACCTCGATAAAATCAAAAAACGCGCGGCAGTTTTTAACTCTATGGATGAGTTTGCGGCATTAATTCAAAAAATTAATTGACTCTTTATAATTTTTAATTTAAAATGATGCGTTATGAAAACCATTGAAAATAAGCTCGTTAAATTTTTAATATCGGAATCGACCGTAATTTCGGTAATTACGCTTAACGCGATAGTCATGTTTTTTGACGCGTTTCCGGCGGTATCGCAGCTTACTTCGGGAAGACTTTTCTGGATAGATTACGCCTGCGTTATTTATTTTATAATCGAAGCTTTTTTGAAGATAATGTATTTAGACTGCGAGGAATACTGGGACAATAACTGGAATAAATTCGATTTTTTCGTGGTTATTTCAAGCGCTCCAACCCTGCTGGAGCCTTTTTTTGATGTTAAAATGTTCACCGCCGTTTTAATTTTAAGGCTCGGGCGCCTCGCGCGCTTTTTCAAGCTGCTGCGCTTTGTTCCGGACGGCCCGAAAATATGGCTCGGCGTCAAACGGGCGTTAAGGGCCTCCGTAGCGGTTTTTCTGGCGCTTCTTCTTCTTAATATAATATTCGGAATGGGGGCTACTATTTTATTTTCGTCGATAGCTCCCGAGCATTTCGAGAATCCCATAATATCGTGCTATACGATGTTTAAAGTATTTACTATCGAAGGCTGGCACGAAATTCCCGACGCAATTTCGGCGCGTCCGGACATTGCATCGGGCGTATCTATAATAATCCGGCTGTATTTCATAGCAGCCGTAATAATAGGCGGCATTCTCGGGCTATCGATGGCTAACGCCGTATTCGTAGATGAAATGACGGCCGATAACACTCTGCCTCTCGAACTTATGGTAGATAAACTTCAGGTTGAAATTAACAGCTTCAGAACCGAAAATATCAACAACCGAAAAATGGCGAATGAACAGCTTAATACCGCTATCGAAAATTTAAGAAAAGAAAATCTTGATAATCGCGAAAAATCGAATGAAATAATTATTAAAGAAATAGAAGCCATTAAAAAAATGCTTGAAGCTAAACTTTGATGATTTTAACTTAC
>CAYTCW010000160.1:0-9406 GCA_964436235.1 uncultured bacterium | reverse complement strand
TAATTATCATAAAAGGGGTGTTTAATTAATGATAAAAAAAGCTGTACTGCCGGCTGCCGGTCTTGGAACGCGCTTTCTTCCGGCTACTAAGGCTCAGCCGAAGGAAATGCTTCCGATAGTTGATAAGCCGACCATTCAGTATGTAATAGAAGAGGCCGTTAAATCGGGTATTGAAGAGATACTTATAGTTACCGGCCGCGGTAAGCGTGCCATAGAAGATCATTTTGATAAATCGTTCGAACTCGAGTATTATCTGATGCAGAAAAAAATGGAGAAAGAGCTTGCTGAGCTGCAGGATATTTCATCGATGGTAAATATTCATTACGTTCGTCAGAAAGAACCGAAAGGTCTCGGTCACGCAATCTTATGCGCCAGGGCCTTCGTCGGCAATGAGCCTTTCGCCGTAATGCTCGGCGACGATATAATAGTTTCCGAAGAACCCTGTCTGAAGCAGTTGATCGATGTGCATAACAAGTTCAGGTCTTCGGTTATAGCGCTTTTGAAAGTGCCGATGGAAAATATAAGTTCATACGGATGTATTAAGCCTAAAACAATCGAAGAAGCGATATATTTAATAGAAGAGCTCGTTGAAAAGCCTGAAATTGAAAAAGCCCCTTCAGACCTTGCTATAATAGGACGTTATATCATCACTCCCGAAATATTTGAAATTCTCGAAAATACGACGCCGGGCAAGGGTGGAGAAATTCAGCTGACGGACGCCTTAGCTAAATTGAATATGCGTCAGGCTATTTACGGCTGCCAGTTCACCGGCCGGCGCTATGATGTCGGCGACAGGTTGGGATATTTGAAGGCGATAGTGGAAATGGCTCTGACACGCGATGATTTAAAAGAAAGTTTCGGCGAATATATTAAAAATGAAATATTACCGTTAATAAAATAATAAATAATAAAGTTGATTATTTGATGTTTTACCGATTTAAGTTAAATTGGAAAAATTCAGTTATATTAATTTTAAAAAAAGGCGGGGAATAGCCATGAGTGATAATAATATTACTAATGATAACGGCAGTAACAATACCATGGTAATTAAATATTGGGGCGTGCGCGGAAGCATACCTTCACCTTTAACTATCGAGCAGCTCCGAGAAAAAGAAACCGCGCTTATTAAAAGGATAGCCGCTGACGGCGGAATTGAAAAACTATTCGGCGCCGATTGCGACGGCGCTAAAATTAATTCTTATCTTGAATCGCTTCCATTATCTCTAACTGGAACTTACGGCGGCGATACCACCTGTTTTGAAATACAGGTTAAAGATTCTCCGCTTATAATGATCGACGCGGGCACGGGCGCGCGTAATCTCGGTAAAGTGCTTCTTGGCAGGCTTTTTGCCGCTAAAAATTTGAATCCGCTTAATACGGTCGCCGCTCATAATAAAGATATTTATTTATTTTTCACTCACTATCACTGGGACCATCTTCAGGGTTTTCCTTTTTTTGCTCCCGGCTTTCTTCCCGGCGATTTTCGTGTAAATTTACATTTTTACGGCAAGAGCAACACGCGCCAGAGGCTTTCGGACGTTCTGGCGGGCCAGCAGGAATACCCTAACTTTCCGGTCGTATGGGAAGATATGCCTTGCAATAAAAATTGCATTGAATTAGGGCGGCTGGAGCCTAATTTTATACAGATCGGCGGGGCTAAGGTTACCTATCAGGAATTAACTCACCCTGATTCCGTTTTTGCCTATAAAATCGAAACAGGCAGTAAAAAATTCGTATGCGCCACCGACACTGAACATAAAGATACGCCAGATCCGCGTTTAATTAAACTCGCTAAAGATGCCGATGTTTTATATTACGACTGTCAGTACACGCCTGAAGAATATGTTGGCACCCCCGGAACGCTTACAGGCGCACTCACTAAATTCGATTGGGGTCACAGCACTTATGAATGGGGCGTTAAAAACGCGCTGGCTGCCGGAGTTAAAACTCTCGTTCTGGGCCATCACGAACCGATGCGCGATGATTTTCAGATTGAAAAACTTACGGAGCGCGCATTTGGATATCGCGACGCCCAGCTTGCGCTTCCGCAGAACGACGGAAAGAAGCTCGATGTTATAATGGGCTTCCAGGGCCTTGAACAAAGGCTGTAAAAATGAATTATAGCGAAATTAATTTGTCACTATTTTAAAAGCCGGCAGCAAAACTTAATTATATTTTTTACAATAGTGCCGGGATTAGAATATTAAAGGCCATATTTACTTAGATCGGGGTTGTGTTTGGATGCGCTATTTAGAGCCGACAAATACGACCCTTATTTTCATTTCATAATCGCCGGCGTTATTTCTGTTCATTTCGTCAATTAGAATTTGTAGGCATGCCTGTTCAGCCTCCATAGCGGTTAAAAAGGAATTAATGTGCTCTATTTTATTAACGACTGTATTATAAGAAACTTCTAATATACTGCGGCCTCTTTTAGCGGAAGTGACGCCGCGCGTTCTTGATAGCGGAACGCTTCCAGCGATCATATAAAGATTTTTACGCGTCATATCTTCAAAAATAGTCTTGTTGGCTTTAGTTAATTTCATTCGTTTAAAATAAGCGGGCGTGCTTTGATGAAATTCGCATTGCATTTTAAATACTACGCCGTTTACCGTAGGATCTGTTTTAATTTCGGTGACGGCTTTATGGCGCTGCGCGCGCGCCGTGAATTCCTGTACGCTGGCAACGCTTCCGCCGGTTAATATCTCGCCTTCTATCTCGTAGGTTAAAGCCGCTTTATTCGGATTAATGGAGGTTACCGCCGTTAATTTTTTAAGCGTGACGCGGCTCGACATTATCGCATCGAAAAATGATCTATAGAAACCTGCTATGGCAGTGCATTTTTTTTCAGGATCGAAATAAGCGCCGAGCCCTCCGGTTATCGTAAGTCCTTTTAATATATCCTGGTTATCGATGGCTTCGGCGGGCATTTCAGCGTATAATCCTTTTCCCCATTTTAATATTAAGGGTATGGATTTTGAAAAGTAAGCCGTCATAATCGTCATGACTATTAACAAAACTATGAACATTTCGATCGTTTTTCTGGAAATAGGCAGTGAATCGGCGATAGACCAGAAATCTTTTTCCATAAACTGTCTAAAGTTGAACATGAACATCGAAAGCGCTTTTTTTTCGGATGCCGGTAAAAGAAGGTAAGCCAGAATTATTGAAAGCGCGATAATAGCCACCAGATACAGCATCATCGGATTGAATATGGCCGCGACAAGGAGCACCATATCCAGCATCATAAGCATTACCGCGAAGGCGTAGCCTAAAAGTCTTATGGTATAAAGCGTATCTTTGACTACGAGCGGCCTTCCGGCTTCATCGATACCTAAGGCGGCGCGGGCTTCCGGCGTCATATCCCTTATTTTATCGTAGCGGTCGAGGCCCTGCGACGCTATTTCAATTTCCTGAGCGAATTCGAAATATGTAGGTTGGGCAAGAGTTCTTTTAAAATCTTTATATTCTATCTTTAAATAGCCGTTGTCCTGAAGCATTACAAAGCCGGTCTGCGCCATACTTTTAGGGGAGATAACGCCGGGTTTGCTGCGCTCGACTTTTTCGGGCGTAACTACCTGTCCGACGGTGCGCATAAAAGCGATGAACGCCTGAAATTCGGCGCGGGCGAATTTGACTTCCGTGCCGAATTGAAGATATATATCTTCGTTGTTTTTATAATCGAGGTAAATGTTTAATTTTATGCTGTCGCGAAAACCTATTAATAAAGCCTTTTCATCCATAACACAAACTATGATATCATAATTATTAAATAAAATCAATTAATTTGACTTTAATTTTTGATATGGATTTTAAGAATTGATATTTAAGAATTATTATGATAAAATATAAAAGATTTATGTTATGAGTCGAGTTTAGTTGAGTCGATTTAAATTAAATCCAATCGATAAGTTATGCGTTAAATTTTTTTAAGAATCGATTTGACCGGGCTGATCTAAATTTAAAGAGGTGTAACGGCCGCTGACGGCTGAATACATGAATAAAAACGATCAAATTAATATTAAATTCGGTACCGACGGTTTCAGGGGTATAATCTCGAAAGATTTTACCTATCAGGCCGTAAAAATCATCGCAACGGCAATTGCCGATTACATATATTCGAAAAAATTAAAATTACAAACGGCCGTTTTTTATGACCGTCGCTTTTTATCCGATAAATACGCTGATTACATGTCAAAGATATTTTCGCGATATTCAATTTCCGTCGATATTTCAGATGCCGCGCTTCCTACTCCCGCGCTTTCATATTATGTTAAAAACAGCGGCGCGGCCCTTGGCGTAATGATAACCGCCTCGCATAATTCGTATGAATATAACGGAATTAAAATTAAGACGCCTGAAGGATCTTCAGCGCCTGCGGCGGTTATCGAAGAAATTCAAAAAAGAACGGACGCTGTTATCAATGACGAATTCGACGAGCAAAAGTTTATTAAAACTTATTCGATTAAAAAAGCGGGCGTGATTAAACGGATAAATCCCGTGGCGGATTATCTTGATAATATTGCAGCCGCGCTGGATATTGAAGTTTTAAAAAAGGCGTCCGGAAGGTTTTTAATTAATCCTATGTACGGTTCTCAGGCCGGGCTTTTTGAAAGATTTACGGAAAAATTCGGACTTAAAATAAAGAGCGACGAAATTTTCGGAATGCATAATCCTTTATTCCCGGGCTTTAATCCCGAACCGATAGCGTCGAATTTAACTGAAATGTCTGAAATAATGTCGTCTAAAAGCGCATCTGAAAAATACGATGCAGGTTTTTGTTTCGACGGCGACGGCGACAGGATCGGCGCTATGACTTCAGGCGGGCGTTTTGTTTCGCCGCAGATAATATTCGCGCTTTTATTGAGAAATTTAGTTAAAAATAAAAACCGTCGCGGCGCCGTCGCGAAAACCGTTTCTGTAACCGCTTTAGTTTCGATGATCGCTGAAAAACACGGTCTTGAATTAAATGAAACGCCAATAGGGTTTAAATACATAGCAGAATTAATCCTCGATAAGTCGAAAAATATTATGATAGGCGGTGAGGAAAGCGGCGGTATAGGGCTTGATTCATATCTGCCCGAGCGCGACGGCTTGTTTCTGGCGTTATGCCTTCTTGAAGTTATCGCATTTGAAAAGAAGCCGTTAGATGAAATAATCGAAGATTTATTCGATGAATATGGCCGCTATATTTACGATAGGATAGATTTTAAATTCGATGATAATAAATTTAACGAGATCAAGAATAAACTTGGCAATGAAAAACTCGATGAAATTTGCGGTTTTAAAGTCACCGGTTATAATAAAACCGACGGCCATAAATATTTTTTAACTGACGGTTCCTGGATATTATTCAGGTTTTCAGGCACTGAGCCTGTATTACGGATTTACGCGGAGGCGTTGGTCAAAAATAAAAAAGATGAAAATAAAGTTGAAAATCTATTGAAATTCGCTAAAAATTATCTTCAAATAAGCTGATTCTATTAATTCGTTTTTAAACTATTTATTTATTCGATTATTAGTTTTTAAGTATAACAGGAGGCGGTATTATGAAAACGAAGTCAAACGATCTCAGTTTTGCGGTTTTTTTAAACGGCGCGGCTAAAATAACTATTTTATTTATGATTTCAGCTGCTTCATTATTAAATTTATACTTACCCGATAGGGCCGCGGCTTCCATTACCGAAGTTCAAAAAGCGATAGGGGCTGATCAAATTAATACTGTTCAGCCTGTCGCTGCGGCTGAAAACCGCGCGGTATCCGACGCCGATGTTAAAAAAACCCAGGATGCCATAAATAACGATAATACTAATAATCAGGCACAGCCGGCATCTTCTGCATCACCGGCTGATCCGGCCTCGCCGGCCGCGGATTCTTCAGACGCCCTGCGCGGGGTTATATCGCCTGATCTCGATAACGTCAATATCCGCTCGGGCCCCTGGGGCGATGTTATCGGCAAACTTTACGGCGGCAAGTTCGTTCATATCACCGGCGAAGAGGGTGATTGGTATATAATCGATTACAACGGTCAGAAAGGATATGTACTTAAATCGGCGCTCAATACCAATAAAGGCGTTAAATCTAATTATAAAGAACTTTCGGCGTTAACCGCTAAAGTAACTAATTGTTCGACGCTCGGACTTAACGTTCGCGGCGGCGCGTGGGGCGAAAAAATAGGATGGCTTCCTAATGACAGCGCCGTTACCATTATAGGCGAGGACGGTGACTGGTATAAAATAGAATTTGAAGGCCGCGTCGGTTACGTTTACAAGGCTTATATAGAAGCCGGTTCTAAAAAAGAAAGCGCAGCGGATGCAGATAAACCCGCTGCAACAGCCGAAGCGGCTAAACCTTCAATCAGCCAGTCTCAACCTGCAAATCAGCCGCAGCCGCCTGCAGCCCCGGCAAAAGAAGAGCCGAAAGTATCTTCTAACGCTAAATTTGATGAAAACGGCCACTTAAACGTGCCTGAACGCTCTCAGCGCGCCCCGGAAAATGGAGCGCCCGGTAATTATTACTGCGGCCCTACTTCGCTTGGAATGGCGTTAGATTACTACGGCGTTAACCGCACCACTAAAGACCTTGCTAAAAGCTGCTCGACGACGCCCGATGGCACTTCGGCCGGCAATCTGCTTGCGGCGGCTAAAAGAGCTGGAATGAACGGCAGTTACATGAAAGAAGGAATGAGCATCGATTCGCTTAAAGATATTCTTAAGAGCGGAAAACCGGTCGTGGTCAACGTTAATACCCAGGGATACTGGGGCGGCGGCCATTATATGACGGCCGTAGGCGTTTCGGATGGCAAGGTTTATTTGAACGATCCGTGGGCCGGCACTACCCGTTCATATACGTTCGCGCAATTTTCCGCTCAGTGGTCAACCCGCTGGAACCGCGGAATCGTAATTCAGCCTTAGTAATTAGATCAATATACATTTTTTTGATTTTAATTTTTAATATAAAAGGAGCCGGTCATTCATGATTTGTAATAATGTTAAAAAAATTTCTATTTCAAAACTTTATACCTCAATCGTGTTTATGTTCATAGCCGCGGTTGCACTCTGCGCTTCGTTTGAGATGTCGTATGCGGCGGGCGCGGCTTTTAATCCGAAACCTTTATTCGAAGTTGGAATCGGCGATAAAACGCCTGATATGCTTGGTGAAGATACCGATGAATCCAAGATATTAAATTACGATAAATTTTATTATCCGGCGGCTATGATAACATGCGAGCAGGAAAATAAAATATTCGTCTTAGATTCCATTAAAAACCGCATTTGCGCTTATAGCATTGACGGAAAGCTCGTTTATGCGATTAAACTTCCATTTGAGCATCATCCGATAGATATGGCATATTTTAAAGATTTTAAAAGGTTTTTGGTAGTGTTTCAGCAGGCTGCGGCTATAGGCGTTGTCGATATAAAAGAAAATGCGGCCGGCACGCAGATAATCGCGCATAAATTATTAAATGTTAAAGAAGTTAAAGGCCTCGAAAAAATAGAAGAAATCAATATACAAAATATATGGCCGTGCAACTTGTCAGATAAAGATAAAAACACATTCCTCTTGAACGCCTTTTTCTCCGACCATAAGAATATAATACTATCCTATAACAACGGATCGCTCGCCGGGGCTAAAATTGAATTTAAAATAGAAGATTACGCCTTAGCTTCGGCTTCGGATGCATCGATAATGGTGCTTGCGGCCGATACCAGCGAAACCCGCCTTATACGCGAAAAATTGGCCGACGGAGATACCGACTGGCATGTATTATTAAAAGAGCTTACCCTTGGAAAACCCGGATTCAATTGCCGTAATTTAAGGATAATAGGCGGCGATTCCGCCGGAAATTCCTATGTAGAAGCGCATTACGGCTTCGGCGAAGATCAGATACAGAAAACATTCGTTTATAAATTCAATAGTAACGGTCGTTTTAAAGGCCGCACTGAAATATTTCACTCGCCTGAAATGCTTACCAACCATTTTGTGACCGTTGATCTTAGCGGTTCGGTGTTTTATATGAAAAAAAATGAAAAAACCAATAAAATTCAATTTTATAAATTCGTAATAGACGAGCTTAATTAAGGCTTTTGACTTAATATAAAAATATTTAAAAATTAATTCGACTATCCTTGACAGGGGTAAAGTTATTTTGTATAATTAAGGTAACTTGATAAACACACAATGATTCTAAATCAAACGACTCTCGCGTGTATTTGAAAATTTAACAGAAGGAGTGATTCAGGCGGCAAGCGAGCCGCGCAGGGCTAAACTCAAAAAAAATTTTAAAGGAGGAATTCTTATGTTTAGCATGACTTCAAAAAGATTATCAGTTCAGATTTTATCAGTTATTTTATTGGTGACTTTTTCGGCAACAAGCTTATTTTTAGGCGAAGCGCAAGCTAACGTCAAACATTTACTTGTCGGTGGCCTTGTCGGCGCCGGTGCGGTAATTGCATGGCCTACGATTTCAGCGGCTCTTGGTTGCGCAGCTGGCGCGGTTGGTTCAGTGGCTGCCGGTGTAGGTAGCGCGGTTGTTGGCGCCGTTGGCGCTGCGGGTGCTGCTGTCGCTACGGGCGGCGCGGCTGTCGGCGGAGCTATCGCCGGTGTTGGCGCGGCTGCAGGTTCGGCCGTTACCGCTGGTTTTGGCGCTATAGGCGGCGCTGTTGCAGCTATTACAGCTTCACCGTTATTCGTTCCCGCTCTCTTAATAGCCGGCGCGGTTATAATCGGTTACATAATCTACAAGAAAAAATTTGCAGGCACCAAACTTTCAAAAAATATCAATCCGTTCGCAACCGGCGTTACTTCAACAAGCGCTCCTACGGTAGTAGCTAATACCGGTACAACCGTTGCTACGGCTCCGAATCCTTCAATACCTACTTCAATTAATCCTAACATGGCAGCGGCTCAGGTAAACGCAGGTTCGGCTCCTACAGTTAATTCTACTCCTACGAGCATGAGCTTAAACGAAGGCGCTTCGGCTGAAAGAAAACCCGATATGGGCGGCGTAGCTGAAAACGTAACCGCGGCTCCTGCAAGCACCGGAAATAACACAGTAGCAGCAGCTCACGAAAAATACGTAAATGCTTACAAAAATTACATCAACCTTCTTTCCGGCGGCAAAGCATCAGACGATCCTGAAGTTCAGAAAGCATTAACCGAATACAAATCAGCTTTCGACGAATATCAGAAACTTACGAAATCAGCCGCAGGCCAGGCTAACTAATAGCCCGATATAATCGGAAAAGCCTGTAAAAATAAAGAATAAAAAACTGAAAAATTAAATATCTAAATAAATTAACGGGGAGGCTTTTATAAGCCTCCCTTTTTATATATATGTCATCTTCATTTATTTCTTTATTATTTGAAGGGAGGGAGAAAAGGTTAGCAACCCTTTCTCCCTCCC
>CAYTCW010000159.1:3477-9499 GCA_964436235.1 uncultured bacterium | reverse complement strand
GGTTCCGCTTTATTATCGGCGATAATAATAAAAACGTCAATTACTTCGATCAGGTCGTCTATTTGAGAACTAAAATGTAAATATGTAATCCTGAATCATAATCAATTTGTGTATCTATTCATTTTCATTTTCATTTGAATGTGAATTCGAATTCGCGGGTTGATTATGATTTTTATTTGTCGTTGATTTATATGCATGAAATGAAAATTTATAATTTTCAGCAGCGCTATTATTAGAATCGATTTACATTAGTTTTTATCGCGAGCCATTAGTTTAAGTTTTAGTAGCGCCATTATAGCTACGCATGTGCGCGCGCGGCGCGCGCACATGCAAACAAGCAAGCCGGCAGGAAAGAAGTAAAAATAAAACAGAAGAAATGAGAGGAACAGCAATAGTAGCAATAGTAGCAATAGTAGCGAGAGTAGAGATATTATAGATATTATAGATAGTAGAGTGAAATACAAAATAAAGAGTGAAAAACTTAAAGGCAGGGTTCTATCGTATTGCGATATCAAGTAAAAGTTCTGACAGAACAAACTATCGACAAACTAACAAAAAGCGTCAGGCAATTTGCAGAAAGAGGGAGGGTTTAAGGGGAAGGAGAAAGGGTTGCTAACCTTTTCTCTCTCCCTTAAAAAAAGATCATTCGATAATTAAGTCAGCGGAGCGCATTATGGATTCGGATATATTCAATCCGGCGGCCGCGGCCGTTTTTTTATTTATAACGAGGGTGGTTTTGCTTATATATTCAAAAGGTATGCCGGCGGGTTTTTCGCCTTTTAATATTCTGGCAGCGAGTCTTGCCGAATCGATGCCGCCCTGGTAGTAATCTTTCGAATAAGAAATAACGGCGCCGTTTTTAGCGTTGGATTCTATAAAGCCGAAAACCGGAATATTAGCTCCAGCGGCCACTTTTATAATAGCCGAAAAACTCGATGCGCTCAGGTTATCGGCGATCTGGCATATTATTTCGACGCGGCGGCCGGAGCAGAGTGAATTAGCCGCGTCAACCACTTCAACCGCTGTATTTGCCGCCGCGGCTTCGAGCGTTATTCCTTCGGCGGCCGCGGCTTCTTTAAGATGGTCTTTATAGAGCACTGAATTTATTTCAGCCGGGCAGAATACGGTTCCGATTTTTTTTACGCCTGGCGATATTTGTTTCACTAATTTGACCATGCCGGTAAAATCGCTAATAGAGCATATACCAGTGGCGTTTTCCACATGGTCGTTGAAATTTTTACCGGCGCCCGCTCCAATGGGATCGCCCGTGCTTGAAAATACGATCGGCGTTTTCTTTATTTTTTTCAAAGCCGCCTGAAGCGACGGCGTGGATATGGTGAATATAAGATCGTAATCGGAATTAGCGGCGGTATCGATAATGCTGTTAAGGGTTCCGGCGTCGCCCTGCGCGTTAAATTCTCTGAGGGTATAATCGCGATTTTGAATATAGCCGCATTCTTTAAGGCCGTCTTTTATGCCGCGCAGGCCGTCTTCGGAAATAGGTGTGTCTGAATAAGCTATGACGCTTAATTTAAAAATATTACCCGGGCCGTTTTCATTTTTTTTATGATCGGCGTTATCCGACGATAAAACTAAAAGGACTGAAAACGCGAAGATTAAAGCGGCAGCCGGAAACAGTTTAGTTGCGGTATAAATGATATTATTAAAAAAAAAGTTTTTTTTATACATAATTAGCTTTTAAAATATCACAGACGCCGGGATCTATTAACTCGCGGCGTTTAATTTCTTCGAATAATTCGTAAAGATCTCTCGGCTTGAGGGCTTTTTTATCGGCGCCGCTGAAATCATGTATTAATTTTCCTTTATATACCATTATTATGCGGTCGCCGAGGTTTACCGCCTGCTGCATCGAGTGAGTTACCATAAAGGTGGTCAGGTTATCTTTTTTGATTACCGACCGCGTCAATTCAAGAACTTTAGCGGCGGTTTTCGGATCGAGCGCCGCGGTGTGCTCGTCTAAGAGGAGCAGGCGCGGTTTGTTCAAACATGCCATTAAAAGCGTAAGCGCCTGGCGCTGACCGCCTGAAAGGCTTCCTATGTTATTATCGAGCCTGTCTTCGAGGCCCATATTAAGGCTTTTAACCCGTTCGTAAAATCCGGCGGCCGCCGAAGAAGAAAGCGCAGGTGAAAATCCGCGTCTTTTGCCGCGCATGGATGCTACCGAAAGATTTTCGGCAATGGTCATATTAGGCGCCGTGCCGCTGAACGGATTCTGAAAAACGCGGCCTATATAGGCGGCGCGTTTATATTCGGGCATGCCGGTTATATCGCGGCCGTCAAGTTCGATAACGCCTGAATCAAGGGTGAAAGTGCCTGCCACCGCATTTAGAAGCGTTGATTTTCCGGAACCGTTCGTTCCGAGTATAACGGTAAAACTGCCGGCGGCGATGCTCAAACTCACTCCGCAAAGCGCCTTCACTTCATCGGGCGTGCCGGGATTAAAGGTTTTATAAAGATTAATTAGTTTTAACAATTCGACTCCCCGTTAATTTATTTTTTTTACCGAGCTGAGGAATAATCAAAGCCATCAGAACGAATACTGCCGTTATAAGTTTCATATCGTTCGGATTCATTCCGAAGCGAAGCGCTATGGCTACAAGTAACCGGAAAAATATCGAACCCATAACCGCGGCGGTTATAGCTAAGCCTATCGATTTATCGCGGACGAGGGTTTCGCCTATGATTACGCTTGCAAGCCCCCACACAAGCATTCCGAGGCCGATCTGCACGTCGGCGAATCCCTGATATGAAGCTAAAAGCGCCCCGGAAAGGGCGGCTAAGGCGTTGGCGATAGATAATCCCGTTATCACCATTAAATCGGTATTAACGCCGAGCGCGGCGGCCATCTGGGCATTATCGCCGGTCGCCCGCATCGCGGCGCCGAGTTTGGTTTTTAAAAACAGATATAATGCCAGGCCGCAGGCGAAAGCGCAAAGCAGTGAAACCAGCGCGGAGCTCAGGTCTTTTAAGTTAAGATTAAAACCGATAATTTTAACGGTTTCGTTCACCGTTTCACTTATAGATAAATGTTTATTAGATAAAGTGAATATAGTTTCCTCGTTCATGAGCGCCACGTTGTTTTTACCCATGACGTGAAGATTGACCGAATAAAGGGCGGTCATCACTAATATTCCGGCCAGCAGAGTGTTTATTTTAAATTTAGTGTGTAAAACTCCGGTCAGCGCGCCAGCGGCAGCCCCCGCCGCCGCTGAAATAAAAAGCACCGTAAACGGGCCGCAAGTCTTCGAAGTGATTAAAACCGCCGCTACGGAAGCTCCCAGCGCTAAAGAGCCTTCCGAAGTGATATCGGCGAAATTAAATATACGAAAACTTATTAAAACGCCGACGGCCAGTATCGATAATATTAATCCAATGGTAAAAGTAGCCATTAATAAAGACATCGTTATTTATCCTCTTCGTATTCGTAACCTGAAATTTTAACTATCCAGCAGGTTCCGCTTACAAAACCAGTTTCGCCCGCGCCGTTTATATCGCGCCAGTCGTTTATAAGATGAAAAACCGCTTCGGGCGGGCCTTTTTCATAAAGAGCGGCCGCAAGTTCGGCGGGATCGTCACAATTTTTCTTAAGCGGCGTAAATTCGAAAATCGAGGCATGAAAATGACCGTAAATATTAGAGGTTATAGACATCGGCCGTAAAAATTCAGCCGTTTTTTTATCTAAAACCTGTTTTGCGCATGAAAGTCCGGCGCAAAGCGCCATGTGTCCGCCGAAAGCCGGTTCGGCCGTAATATTAAAATTATCGCGGATCTGAGGAAATTCGAACGGTCCGTGTTTTTCTTCTTCGCCGCCGGAGTAGCGGTCAGCCTCTTTGGCCGGCGTTTTTATTGTTTCGGCTTCATCCGTGCCTGCATGAATCCGTTTCTTTTCGCTGGCGGCGGGCGGCACGGCTAAGGAAACGCCGATCACGCCTTCCGTCTCGCCTATTATCAAGGTGAGTATATCGTCGCAGCCGGCCACGCCGTGAGCGGTTTTTATTATATCGCTCATTTTAACGGCGGCCCCGGCCGAAGCGCTTTTAAAGCTGAATGCGGCGCTGTAGCTGCATTCGCACGCCGCGCAATAAAGATAGTTGATCTGCGGGGTAAAGCCGCCGTCCGCTATTAAATAATCGGGCTTTTTAGAGCCGTCCGAAGGCATATAGGCGGTATAACCGCAGGCTGAAATAAATTCGCCGGCGCGTTCGAGCGCTTTAGCTCCGCCGGGGCCTAAAGCGCCAAGGCCGAAGGCTATAGTCTCCGGGCCGGCCGGCATAACTCGCATATCATCCGCTGAATACGAAAAAATGCTTATTTTATTTATATCGCCGCTTATTTTAACCGCGGCGCTATATTCTTTTTTAAACGCCACATTTATGTTCATCCCGTTTACGACGCCGTAATCAGGCGCGCTATGACCGTGCGGTCCGTCTTTAACGGCGTTTGATTCGCCGGCCGGCGTTAAAAGTTCCGAAGTTCCAATCGAAGGGCTTTTACGGTCTTCGGCGGGAGTGCGTCCGTTTATTTCAGACTCGAATTTAGAGCAATCGAATAAAGAGGAGAGTCCCATCATATTTATAATCGATTTAACATTGTCACAGGGCCTATAAAGCGCGAATGACCCGTTAAGTTTATTGAGCTCCTTATACGACATTAAAAGCACCCGGACGCCCGCCGAGCTTATGTAATCCACTTCAGCTGCGTCTAAAATAATATCGTAGGCGCCGCCGCGTATTACTTCGTTGATAGACTCGCTGAGACGCAAAGACCAGTTCGCGTCGATGCGGCCTTTTAATATAAGTATTTTAAACCTGCCCTTTTCAATTATTTGAATATCGAGATTGGTACTCACTATAAGCCTCACACTATCTACATTTACTGTTTAATATTTTTATTTACTATTTACGGTTGTGATTAACGCTAATAATTACTAATTACTAAACGACTAATGACTAACGATTGACTAAACGCTTCGACTGTTTTAGCGAATTAACTTCGATGCGCGTTTAATGATTTCCGGCGGCAGGTTCCAGGCGCCGCTTATATCTTTATTATCTTTGATATTAAGCGCGAGATCTTCCGGCACTACATTTTCAATAGGCACGCTTTTAATCGGCCGTCCGGATAATATTTCGGCGGTTAATTCGCCCAATTTTTCGCCTACCTGGTAATAATTGGCGCCGAGCGAAATATAAGCTCCGAGCGGTGCGTGGTCAGGGTTATTAGTGATTACGGGTATGCCTGCCTCGCGTCCCGCCTTGATAACTGATTCGATAGCGGTTTCGATTATATTATCGCCGCCCACCCATATTGCTTCTACACCCTTTAAATTAAGCGCGCGCACGGCCTCTAAAACCGAGGCCGAGTTTTCCACCGGCATTTCAACCAGCGTTATACCCAATTCGGCGCATGTTTTACGGGCCTTAATCACGCAGGCCTCTGCGCATTTTTCACTTAAAGTCCACGGAGCGCCCAATTTTTTTAAATTAGGATTAATCTGCTTGGCGAGGGTTATAACCTTTTCTACCGGCTGGAAAGTTCCTATTCCGGCAAGATGATCGGGATGGTCGAGAGGGTCTTTTTCGGAAATTCCGACGCCCGCGCCGGCAGGATCGGTTACCACCGCGAATATATGAGCTATCTTAGCGGTCCGGTTGGCGTTAGCCATTATCTGCAGTGAAGGTGTGCTAACCGTAACGGCCATATCGAAGCGCGAATTTACTATTTCATTAGCTATGGCGGCTCCGGCCGCATTCTCGGTTTCAGCGTTGAACCTTTTAATCGAAATATTGCCGCCGTCAATAAACCCTTTATCGGCTATAGTTTTAATGAAGGCGCTAACGGCGTCGTCGAGCGTCGGTCTTGACGAAAACTGAAAAACGGCAATTTTATGAATTTTAGCCCCGCCGGTCGCGGCCTTTTCACCATCAAAAAAAAGCAGCAGAGACGAGGCGGCTATAATTAAAATAAAGCCGGGTAATAATTTTTTAACCGTAAATATTAA
>CAYTCW010000159.1:0-3377 GCA_964436235.1 uncultured bacterium | reverse complement strand
AAAAAAATGTAAAAAAATAAAAATTATTGTTGACTTTTGGGCGGCTTTAATTTATAATTTGACCGGTTAGATTGAAAACTTAAAACATGGCCGGAACAAGCCGCGACTTTAATTTAAATTTCCCGTCAGCGCCGTCAGTAGCGCGGTTTCTACTTTTTATCAAGCCAGTCCATCCGGGCCCGCCGTAATCTCTAATAACGAGCCGGGCGAATATTGCGGCACCAGTCAGATCGTTTTTATCCGTCATGTTTTAATTATTTTTTAAAGTGATCGTTGCATATCATAATGATTCTAAAAAAAGAAAGGCTTAAGTTGTCAGCGAAGTAATAATAATCAAGAATGCTTTGACTTCGGGCCGGATAATTTAATAAAACTGAAGTGTTTTGCGATTAATGCGCAAGATATGGTTTTTTATTTGTCGTAATTAATTATTAAACATTGAATTCTCATTACTAAAGGAGAACGTTAGATGGTCAACCCTTCCATTAAAGTTAAAACTAAAAAAAATACTAAAAAAGACGCGACTGAAATTCAAATGATGGTCGAATCCCGCAGTGAAGAAAGCTATTGCGAGTTCGACAAGCGCTACATAATTTCTTCACTTGAAAAAGAATTGCATATAAATACCGACGAAGGCCTTAAAGTAGCCAATAAAGTCGAGGAAAAACTTTTAAAAAGCGGCTTGAATAAAGTCACTTCTTCTTTCCTGCGCGAATTAGTCAATTCGATACTGCTCGATGACGGCCACCAGAAAGAAATGAAGCAGCACTCCAATCTTTCGATACCGCTCTACGACGTTAAAAAAATAATAGAAGACAGAAATACCGAAAACAGCAATCTTACGTTGTCGCCCGAATCGATCAATCTTACTCTTGCCGGTCAGATTTTGAAGCAGTACGCTCTTAAAGAAGTATTTCCGCCGGCCGTTTCAGAAGCGCATTTAAAAGGCGATATACATCTTCACGATCTCGATTTTATCAACAGGCCTTATTGCAGCGGCAACAGCGTTGAATATGTTAAAAAATACGGCCTCCGCCTTCCCGGAATTAAAACGCAGTCTAAACCTGCCCAGCACGCGCTTACGCTCGTAAATCATCTTTCATGCTTCGCTAATTATCTGCAGGGCTTATTCGCCGGCGCCATCGGTTTCGACGCCGTTAATATGTTCTTTGCGCCTTATACCGAAACTTTAGACGACGACGGCCTTATTCAGTGCGCTCAGCACCTGCTGTATTCATTTGCCCAGCTTGCCGGCGGAAGAGGCGGTCAGACGGCGTTCGTGGATTTCAACGTTTACCTGAATACGCCCGAGCATTTTAAAAATACTCCCGTAATCGGCCCCGGCGGAGAATATAACGGCCGCGTGTACGCCGATTACGAAAACGAAACGCGCCGCTTTTTAAACGCCATATTCGACGTCCTCTTCGAAGGCGACGCCAACCACGCTAATATAGCGTTTCCGAAAATATTAATGCACGTTAATAACCAGACTTTTGAAAATGACGACCCGCTCTATTTGAAAGCCTGCAAGCTCAATTCAAAACGCGGCAGCGTGTATATACTCTACGACCGCGGCGAGAGCATAAAAATAGCTCAGTGCTGCCGGCTGCAGATAGGGCTTACCAAAGAAGAAGCCGAACGCATGATGAGCGCGCCCGAAGAAATGCGCTTTAGCGCGTGGCAGAATATTACGCTGAACCTTCCGCGAATCGCTTATAAAAATAAAGATATGGACGGCGTTTATAAAGAAATAGACAGGCTCGTCGAATTGACGATGAAGGGCCATATTGCAAAAAAAGAATATATCGAAAAAATATTGGATATGGGCGATAAGGGCTGTCTTTCGTTTTTAACGCGCGGCATGGATTCAAAACCTTACCTGCGCCGCGAAGAAGCTAAATTTTTAGTCGGCATGATAGGCCTTAACGAAATGGTCCAGTGCCTTTCGGGTTCGCAGCTTCACGAAAACGACGATGCGCTCTTTATGGGGCTTAAAATAATAGCTTATCTGCATAACAGCGTTAACCGGCTTTCTAAAAAATACGGCGTCACCTGTATGCTCGAACAGACGCCCGCTGAAGGCTTAGGCCTGCGCGCCGCGCTTTTAGATATTAAATATTTCCCCGAATCGCTTAAATATATACGCGGCAACATTAAAACGGGCGATGTTTATTATACTAATTCAGTACATTTCGCCTACGACAGCGGCGTCGATATATTCACCCGCATAGAAAAACAGTCTAAATTCGATCCTATGATACAGGCCGGAACTATCATCCATAACTGGTTCGGCGAAACCGAGCCCGATTACAGGGCGCTTGCTTCGCTTTATAAAAGCGTATTTTATAATACCAGCGCCGTTCAGACCGCCGACAGTCCCGATATGACCGTATGCTGCGACTGCGGCACCATGCACAGAGGCTTCCATGACACATGCCCTAAATGTTCGTCTAAAAATATCTATTGCGAAACCCGCGTTACCGGATATTTTTCACAGACAAGCGGCTGGACGAAAGGAAAACTCGCCGAATTGAAGGACCGCACTAAAGTCAATCTCGAAATGCGCCGCTACATTATGTCAGGCTTCGATTCTAAAGAAGAAAAGATATACTTCTTCGGAAAAGAAAATTGCCCTAAATGCGATGAACTTAAAAAACATATAAAGCAGAATGAAAATAAAGATAAAATAATTATGATCGACACTAAAGACCATGAAGGGCTGGCGCTTGCCTGCTATTATAATATAAACGAATTACCCGTCATGATAAAAGCGCGCGGCGGAGAAATAATATCGAAAACCGAACTGAAAGGAAGCTTTCTTAAATGGATGAAACAAAATGTTTAGAAATTGGCATCTACGGCTATCAGCCGTCGAGCTTTTGCGATTATCCGCATAAGAGCGCCTCGGTTTTCTTTACCTCAGGCTGCAATATGAACTGTTCGTATTGTCATAACGTTAAAATGATGAATTCCGGCCGGGTATTGAACGCCGAAGAAATATACAGCTGCTTAAAGCACGCCGTTACGAATAAATTATCCGATGCGATAGTGGTTTCGGGCGGCGAGCCCACTCTGCAGGGCGAAAAACTTAAATGCTTTCTTCGCTTTATAAGATCGGCCTGCTCTAAATCGGTTAAACTCGATACCAACGGCACTAATTACGGCCTGCTGAAGGAAATATTAGACGAAAAACTCGTAGATTTCGTGGCGATGGATGTCAAAGGCCGCTTCGACGATTACGAAAAATTCTGCTATAACTCAAATCCCGACCATCTTTATAAAACGGTCGATCTGATTTTAAAAAGCGGCGTTAAACATGAATTCAGATGCACCGTCGGAAACGAGTTCGATAAAAAAGACTTCCATTTTATCAATTC
>CAYTCW010000158.1:0-9610 GCA_964436235.1 uncultured bacterium | reverse complement strand
TGCGTAAATAGAACGCCTTCGCGCGCGCTGCGCGCGAAGGCAAAATCAACAAAAGGCAGGGAAAAAGTTCATGGCAGCAGATAATATAAGAAAAAAATAGAGGTAGAAATAAAAACGAAAAGAAAGAAAGAAAAAGAATGTAATGAAATGAAAGAGAAGAGAAGAGAATGAATAAATGAATGAATGGGATAGAAGTGGAGTGGAGATAACATGGAATGGCATAAACTATATTAAAGAAATTAAAAGAAAAACTTCGAAGCCGGCAGGAAAGACCGCCCGAAATAAAAAGGCTATGCTAATAGCCTTTTTATTTCGATGCTACAAAACTGCGCGCGGCTCGCGCGCAGTTTTATATTCAGGGAGAGTAAAGGGGGCACGGGGGAGAAGAGAGGGCCATTGGTCCTTTCTTCTCCCCCGTCGCGGTCTTAGCGGTCTTAGCGGTCTTAGCAGTCTTAACAATTCTATAGTTGCTGTCTGTTTTAACGATTTTAAAAGTATAAGCGTTAATATGGCTATTAATGTTTAAGTCTTTTGGGAAAGGTTATCCGTTCTATTTCTTCGGGCTTACTGCCTTTAACGGCTTCCATTGAAGAAGACTTAACGTTTTTGTAATAAGGCGTCTGCGTAGCGGAATCGGTGTTTTCTTCAAATTCTTTTACTCCGGACGCCGATTCGGCGGCCTGTTTCAGCACAGCCTGCGGTATGCGGGATTTATAGGAATCGACTTCGGAATTCATTTCGCTGAAAGGCATTTGCTTCACTTTATCCATAAAACTTTTTTCCGGGACCATTATCATGAGTCCTTCTTTTAAATCGTAAGGGTTTTGAATAGCATTAAGTCTTTGAATGATCAACAATTCTTTAATATCGTTTGTAGCGACGGCGTCGCTGATGCGCATTCCTTTTTTAGCGACTTTAACCAAGGAGCATTTAGACGGTGCGGCATAAAGCAGGGCGCTGAATGTAAAGACGGCGCTCACAACTAAAAACGCGACGATTATGAATCTTATCTTTGGGTTATATCTCATAAAAAGCCTCCATGTTGTATTTATAAACTGCGTATTCATCTTTAGTAAGGGTTCGGTATCCAATTTTTATTGACTGCCTGGACGTCTTTTGGAAATACTGCATTTCTAAGTTCGACCCTCTGTTTATTTTCAGTTTCAGCCTTAATGATAACGTCTATATATGATATTTTATCTATTTTGACAAGATTCGCCGAAAATTTTTTAATTTTACCCGGCGCAAATATTTTATCGGGTTCACCTTCTTCGCTTCGCGTGAGGGATTCACCGGACGGGTTATGCTTGTATGATATTTTAATTAATTTTTCTTCGCCCTGCTGGTCGTAGCACAGGCTGCTAAACTCCATAAAGCCTTCGCCGCCTTTAAATAGCGATTCGCCGTCTATTTCAGCACCCTTGATATTGGTTTTTTTAAAATAAGCGCCTTTAATGTCGTGTTTTATATATTCTAAAGTGATGGCTGCATCCTGAAGATTGCCGAGTTTATTTTTACCGGCGACAACTCCGCGGTAGCTGCTGTTGAATATATTATAAAGCGCGAAGAGCAGCATGACCGATATAACTAAAACCACCATAACTTCGGTTAAGGTAAAAGCATTTTTATGGTTTTTATTATTTATAAAATCCTCTTTAAATTTCATGACTTCTTTCTACTTTCGAGAGTGTTTTAAATGGCGGCCTCGGGCAAACCGCTTTCTGATAATTGTTAATTAATTAGCATAACTATAAAAATTTATAAATCATTTACCACTATTTGCTGAATTTTTCAACCATAAGGGTAGCTATTAAATTAACTTTCGAGTTAGGGTTTTTATCGAAGCGGACGCCCACCTTTATCAACTTATAATTTATCTTCTGATCGCTTCCCGGAACTAAAGGCTTATCTTTATATTCGACGATTTCGACGTCGCGCGTAAAAGGTTCGCGCAGCGGCGGCAGGTCTTTAAATTTAGGCGAAACCGATGCCGCGGTTTCGCTCCCGTTAAAAGAAGAATCGACGTCGGAATATGAAAGCGACTTAAGATAATCGATTACATCCTTGGCGTAATTTGCCGCTATTACCTTATTTACGATATCGGCAGTACCCCGGTGCTGCTCCGACAGCGAATAAAGCAAATTAACGGCTATTATCGACATTATAGCCACTGTAGCCAATATTTCGAGCAGTGTAAACCCTTTTTTACTTGCCACTTTATTAATCACCCTTAATCACCACTTTCCAATGCCTGATATCAGGCTGTATGGAAGCGTAATAAAAATGCGGCGTCGAAGACGACAGCGTTTGAAGCGGGCGGAAATTGATTTTACCTCCGGCGCTTAAAAGCGAATCGAAATCCATCGAATTAACCGCAAGCGTGCCTGAAATATCGATTTGCTTCAGGGGTTTGAACTTCAAACCGTCTTTCATGGTTATTAAAACCGCTTCGGCTTTAGCGGCTGAAACTATGATATCACCGTCCATGGCTATAATAGTTAAAACCTGGTTCTGCAGAGGGTCAGCCTCTATATCGCCCGAAAGAGTGATATCGCCTTTTTTACAAATTATAATTCCGCCTTTTTCAACTAAAAGTTTAGGAAGTTTTACGGATTCTTCGAATAGCACGGCCATTCCGAGTCTTAACGCTTCGGGATTAGAGCCGTTCATAAACATTTTTTTAAATTCCGCAAAATCTGAATCGCCCTTAAATTTATATGAAGCATAAGGCAGCGCGTATTTTTCATCGATCAAAAATTTGCGCAGATCGTCGCCGCCGTATTCTTCCTCCGCCGGCTTAACGGGGCGCCCGCCGAAGCTGTTAGAGCCGTTCGGATATAGTTTCGAGGCGAACTCGGGTATTTTATTCGGATCGCATTTAATGGAATTTTTATCTTTAACGGGCGAACACATGCTGTAGTTATAAGGTTCGTAATCGATGAACTGGTTCATAAACTCAGCGTATGCCTCATATAAATCGGCGCCGCCGAGCGTTTCGGGAAGTATCTTCTTGGCGATCCACTCACAGGAGTGCGTCTGGATGGGATTTTCACCCCTTTCGGAGATCGGCTTGACTCCGGTGGTCTGAAATTCGCCCGGCTCCGCAAAGGGCATATCGCCCATAAAATCATCGCCGTTAGTGGGCGTGTCCTGATAGGCCGCAAGCCTTAAATAAGAGCGGTTGATATTACCAAGAACACGCGTAGGCGAGGGTTCAGCGGGAGTGCCGTAAAGTTTGAGCATACTGGATAAAATATCCTTTGACGAACGGATGCCGAAAATTTTAGCGCCTGCCATACCCGAGCTTACGCCGTATTCGTAATGGCCGACCTGAAAGCCGTTACCGCCGTACTTCTTTTTAAAATCAAGATCGAGATAGAATTTATCGAGCAGGTGAAAAAGCTCGCCGACGCCGGTTTTAGCGCTGCCATGACTCAGTTTAAGCACTAACGGCTCAGACGCGGGGTTATTGCCGAGAAATATTATTCCGCAATCTAAGGGGCTCGCCGACGAATTCGAGTTATATTCGCCGTTATTGAGTATGAGCGGCTTTCCGGAGACCGGATTACCGTTATCATCGACTAACAGTTTATTTAAATCGGTCCCCTGCGCTATATTTTTAATAAACAGCGTAAAATAGCGCAGGACTTTAGGCAGCGTATGAACTATTTTGATCTGCTTGGTGATATTAAGCGATTTGGTTATCTGATAATACTCGACCTGTACCGCGTAATTGATAAGGCCGAATTTTTCACGCGTATTAGCGGTCACGTTAGGAGTCATACCGCAAACTTCTGAAAAAGCCTTAACGTTTTTTTCGTCTATATATACCTCGACTTTTTTAACGCGCGCAACGCTCGAGCCGCCGAAAATTTCAATCAGGCCTTTGATCGGATCTGATTTAGAAATTAAATCGGTAAGTTTATCAGAATCGAATTTAACGGTTTTAAACTCGGCGACCGGTTTAATGAGGTCTTCGTAATTAAAAAACTCATTTTTACGCTCATAGCCGGTTTTAGCGAACTCGTCTTCGACAATGCGCTGGAGAAGGTCCATCGCCGCTTCAGCTATAATCAGCGCGTTATCGCCGTAAATGATGCGGTACATGTGAACGCGTTCGCTGCGCAGCATACCGTTATAGGATACGACCATTATAAACAATATGAATAAAATGGCTATCACTATAAAAAAGGTCATGCCTTTATTTTTCGAATTCATATTTTTCATAAAATCAACCCGACAACTGTTGTCTTACGCTATTTTTCACTACCCGATTTATTTGAATTCGTAGGAGAGTACATTAAATGAGGTTTCTGAGTCGTAATAACCGAGTATCGTGTTTTCTTTTAAAACGATCTCCGGTTTTTTAACGGTTAATTCCTGTTCATCGATGGTGTAGTAAGGCACTTTCAAACTTTTTTCGACGGCGGCGTCTTTAAACTTGACTATATCGTTATTAACGATACCGCCTTCTTTGCTGATTACGGTCATCTTCAAATAAACGGCGCCGGCGGCGTCAAAGCCGATCAAGCGCGCCTCGGCGAGTTTATCTTCTTTTTTAGCATCGAGCTCGTATTTTAACAAAGTCTCCGCGCCCGTTTCGATATCGACTAATAAGGCGCCCGAAGCGCCGAGCCGTGATGCGAAAGGCTTTCCTGAAGCATTGAGCGCGTATGAAGAGGCGTCTTCGAATTTAATCTCGGTTTCTTTAATTATTTTACCGTCAGGGCTAAAAACTATAGCGTTAGGATTCTGCGCGTCGATAACGATGAGATTGGAAGCGGCGTCGCAGAATACGGCCGCGATTCTTTTAGCGACGTGACGGTCTTCTATCTGTCCGATAACGCCGAGAAACTTTCCGGCGGAGGAAAAACGGTAAATATAACTTTCAGCCGCATTGACTAAGTATATATCGCCGGAAGCCGCAACGGCTATATCGGAAACGAAGCCGTCTTTTATGGCGCTGGTTTTATAATCGAATAAGACCGCGGATTTCTTCTGAGCGGCGTCATATTTTAAGATGCGCGAATTGACGCAATCTACGAAATATAAGTTACCCGCGCCGTCGGCGCAAAAAGCTGAAGGCCCCATTAAAACGGTTTCGGCCGTTTTGTTTTCGAGCACGCGTCCCGCTTCGCCTTCGCCGGCGCCGTGTTTTATAGAGGCATAAATCGTTCCTTTATCGGCGTTTTTATTGAATTCGGCAAATGAATAAGCGTCCTGCGCGGCGGCCGCATTAATAAACGCGCCGGCAATAACGATGACAACCGATAAAAACAATAAAGAAATTTTATTTTTCATAAATCAGTCCCGCCTTTTCTTTATAAATATTTTTTTATTTCATAGTTTGTATATCGCTAAATGAGTTTAGCCGATATTTTTTATTTGGTAAGCGCGCCGAAATACCTTCTGGGATTGACGGCTTCGCCCCACTGATCGCCGATGCGCACTTCAAAATGCAGGTGCGGTCCGGTTCCGACGCCGGTATTACCGGATGTCATGCCGGCGACATTCTGGCCGCGCTTTACGGAGGTGCCTACCGGCGCGGTCGTAGTAAGATGGGCGTATCTGGTGTAGTATTTTTTTCCGCCGACCACATGCTCTATAACGTTGGTATTGCCGTATCCGCTCACCCAGCCGGCCTGAACGACCTTGCCGTCGCCTATGGCTTTTAATTTAGTGCCGCGCGGGCAGCCAAAGTCTATGCCCTTGTGCATTTTTTGCGTGCCGTGAACCGGGTGGCGCCTCATGCCGAATTCGCTGGTAACGGGAGCGTTAACCGGCATCAGGCCGCCGAACCCGCTTCCGCCGGCGGCGTTATCCGCCGATTCGGGAACGACCGTATTAGCCTTATCGACGGCGTCTTTATAAGAAACGCATTTAGTGGTATCCGGAGCGACTTTAAGTCTTTCAGCAGATTCTTTGAATAGTTTATTGGCTTCGGTAAGTTTTTTTGTTTTATCGGCGCCTTCGGCTATATAGCTTAATTCTTCGAAGCATCTGGCGAGAAAATATAAAAATTTGCCGTCTTTACGGCTGGATGAAAACACTAATTTTTCGTATAAATCGGCGGCTTTTTCAAGATCTTCGCGGTTTTTATTCTTCATGCCGTTCGTAAGAAAATTCCAGGCGGTCATTTTATCTTCGGCGACCGAGGCTGAATTAACCTGCGGCACCGCCCCCGAAGAGTCTGAAGAATCGCCGGCATTCGCCGAAAAATCCGGCGCGCCTTCGGCATTTTGCTGACGCGGCGTTTCCTCGCCGGGTTTCTGGCCTTTAAATTTATCGAAAGGGCTTTTAATATCCGAGTTTGTGGTTGTAGTTGACTGACCGTTTAGATCGGTTACTTCCTGAGCTTTAAAATTACTTGTAGTATTGGCGGTTTTGGTATCATCGATCATATCGGAGGTCGTATCGAGAAATTCAGAACCTCCGCCCGACGCGCCGGCGCTTGAATCGGAACCGGTTTGCGAAGCGTCGTCATCATCGTTACAATAGGAAGTACCGGATAGGGAAGAATTAAAAATTAAAGCGACGCCGAGCAAAAACACGGCACACATTTTTTTGAAATCCATAGTCACTCCTCCTCGAAATTAACTGAAAGGTTAAATCTGAATTAATAGCCATTTATATTTTAAAATGTCTCATTCATTCTTACTTCCGATTATAGCAAATTGTTCCGCCTTATTATAGTAAAAAAGCGACGTGATGGTCAGTCGGCAATTCGACCGGCTTTTTTAGTAACCTTAAACTGCGCTATCTTTTCATTCAATATTTCGACTAAAGATTCAGATTCGGGATTTTTAGCCAGCTTTAACGCCTCGTTAAACGCTTTCGCGGCTTTATCCGGCCGGCCCGATTTATATAGCATACAACCGGTAAGATAATACTTTTCTATTTCTTCCACATTACTCTCTGATTGAAAATCAAGGCATTCAGCGGCCGCACCGTTGTCGCCAAGCGCGATATGACACAAAGCCGATTTTAATTTGATCGAATAATAATCGCTGCCTTTTTTTTCGCTTATTAATTTCAAAGTTTCGTTAAGACGCCCGAGAGCGCTTTTATAATCGACGCGCTCCATATCAATGACCGCCAGATTATAATTGGCGTCTATACTTTCAGGATTGATCCTGACGGCTTCCTTAAACATGGCGGCAGCCGATTCGTAATTTTTTTCTATCATATGGATAGCGCCTGAATTAAGGTAGGGCTCGTGTCTTTTGCCGTCGATGCGGGCTGACAGTTTATAATATTTCAACGCTTCTTTTAACGCGCCTTTTAACTGATAGGTATATGCTAAATTATAAACGGCGGCGAAATTTTTATTATCGAGCAGATAAGCCCTCGAATAAGCGGAAACCGCCGAATCGTAATCGCCCGCTTTAACCGCCATATCGCCGACTTCAAGATTAATTCCGACTTCGTCGGAGTCGAAGGGGCTCATACGGGAGCCGATGCTTTCTTCGGCGCCAAGCGGCCGGCTAAATACCAAAAACATAAAAAACAAAGCTAAATAAAAAAAAGATGATTTTCTAACTTTTTTGGTGATAACGGGCGTAATTTGCATTACCATATTTTCTGCCTCTCAAAAAAAATTCAAAGCATTTTATTAAAATGCTTTGATTGGTTAATATTTATTATTTATTTTATAGCTGACCGGTGTAAATATTTATCATGGCGGTTTGTGCAACTTGAAATAAAACTTTTATTTGACCGCGGTACTCAAAAAATTATATGCCGGAGGCGGTTTCACCCTTGATAGTAACGGGCGTTCCGGCGCGCACCAATTTATAAAGCTCGATCGAATCCTGCGAATACATTCTAACGCAGCCGTGAGATGCCTTCGAACCGATCGAATCAGGCCATGGCGTGCCGTGAATGCCGATTCCGCTCCATTTTGTTTCGAGCCACATGCCGCGAGTAGCGACGGGTTCGTAGGGGCGGACATCTTTATAACCTATTTTGAAGGTACCTTCAGGCGTTCTGCTGTCGCCGACCGCCTGTTTGTTTTTGCCGTCAGGATTGCCGCCGTAAGCTATCGGAAACGCACGGACGGGTTTATCGTTTAAATAAACGGTGAGCGTATAGGTTTTTTTATCGATAATTATTTTGGTTAAAGCCGGATTTTGCTGAATAGTTTTATATTCCGGAGATAACTTTGATAAGTTACGATAGGCGAGATAAGCCTTTTTAAATTCGTCGTATGAGGCTTTATTTCTTAATTTCGTATATGCTGCGTAAGTAGTTTTAAACTTTTCATAAGATTCTTCGAGAGCAGCCTTAGAGTATTGAGTGTCGCTCAATAAATTTTTATCGGTCGTAGTTACGAATTGTTTGGATATCCAGCCGGTAGTGCCGTCTTCGAATTTAGCCTTATAAAATCCATTTTTTTCTTCGAGTATTTGAAGACGCGAGCCGTATAAAACATCGTGTATTTTCTTTTCAGAAGTGGAAGGGCCTTTTCTGACGTTAACGCCGTGACCGGTAACCGCGCCCGTAACCGGAGTTGCGGCAGGGGCTTTAGAAGCCGCCGATATTTCGGAAGCTGTAAGATTCTGCTTAACGGCGGTTATAGAAGATTGCCCGGCCGCCCGGCCGGTTTCCGAGACCGTAATAAAGCCGGCTAACAAAAGAATAAAGGCGTAATTCAAGAATTTTTTCATACGATTCACCTCTGCATAATTTATAAAAAAAATAGTTTCATAGTTTCAGCATTTAACCGTGTAATAATTATACTATAAAATTTAAAATTTTGTGCCTTATTTTTTTATTTTTTTTACCGTCTGAAACCGGTCGATAACAATAAGTGAACGGCTGAAGATAATTGCCATAGATATAGCAAATAAAAATATTTTTAAAAAAATCCCTCCGGCTGCAAGTTACCTGAGCGCCGGAAGGATATTTTATCCGCTTCGCCCGGGCCTTTTTCTTATGAGCAGGACCTGAGGCGAAAATGTGTTATTTCAATCAATTATTTTGTCGGAGCCGGCTGAGCGGGCATCTGCATTTCCTGAGCGCCTTCTGGTTTTTTGAACATGGAATCGTCGATTTTGTCGAATTTCCAGTCGCCGTATGTCATTTCGCTAACGGCTTCGCCTTTGGCGTCGAAGGTATTGGTTTTAACTACGAGTAAATCTTTAGGATTGATAGCTGTAACTACTTTCATCTGGGAATTGGCGTCGGTGAAAGTATAGGTTACATTTTCGCCGTCTTTACCTTCAGTGTATTCGATATCTTTCTTTAAGTCGGCCGGTGAAGGAGGAACCTGCATCGTCATCAACAAATTGTTAGCTTCCATATAGGTCCATGCGGTTTCGCCGTCAACTACCATTCTTGTTTTCTGGCCGGCTACTTCGCTGTCCATTCTGTAATGTTTAGCGTCTTTAAAATAAGCCTGGGTTTTTGAATTGAATTCCTGGCCGTTCATTTTAGTTTTAACTTCCATCACATAAGCGGCATTTGCGGTCATTTTTTCGTAAGCCTTCATTAACATTTCCGGGAGCTTTGAATCGCCAGTTTGGGCGGGAGCGGCGGGTGCGGCTTCTTTTACTTCTGTTATTTCCCGCGAAAAATGTCCGCGTTCTGGCAGCGGAGGCTGTCCGTTTTC
>CAYTCW010000157.1:6869-9640 GCA_964436235.1 uncultured bacterium | reverse complement strand
TTCCATATTTCTTTGGCGTATTGCTGTATGGTGCGGTCGCTCGAAAATTTACCGATGCGCGCAACGTTTAAAATCGACATTTCAATCCATTTATCCTGATCGCGATAGGTTTTAGCGACGCGTTCCTGGCATTTGATATAGCTGTCGAAATCTGCGAATACCATGTAATTATCGCTGTTTAAGAACATATCATAAATCGGTCTGAAAAGATTGGGATTTTCGGGCGAGAAGAAACCTATATCGATTAAATGGAATATATCGCGCAGTTCCTTCGAGTGCTCGAGGTAGGTGCGCGGGTTATAACCGTGACGCAATTCATTTACTTCATGTTCTTTTAAGCCGAAGATAAAAATATTATCGTCGCCGACCTCTTCTTTTATTTCAATATTCGCGCCGTCGAGAGTGCCTATGGTAAGAGCTCCGTTAAGGGCGAATTTCATATTGCCGGTGCCGGAAGCCTCGGTGCCCGCCGTCGATATCTGCTCCGAGAGGTCGCAGGCCGGCATTATACGCTCGGCGAGCGATACGCTATAGTTTTCGAGGAAAACGACTTTGAGTTTATCGCCTACTACGGGGTCGTTATTGATGACGCTGGCGATCGAATTTATGAATTTAATTATTAATTTAGCCATATGATATCCCGGCGCAGCTTTTCCGCCGAATATGACGGTGCGCGGAACGAAATCGCCTTCAGGATTCTGCTTGATGGTATTGTACAAATGTATGCAATAAAGCGCGAGCATCGTCTGGCGCTTATATTCATGAATACGCTTTACCTGTATATCGAAGAACGAATTCAGATTGACCTTAACGCCGTTTTTCGCTTCTATTACTTCGGCTAATTTCTTTTTATTATGAAGCTTCACTTCAGCCCATGCTTTTTTGAATTTTTCGTCTTTAATATATTTTTCGAGTTTTTTAAGTTCGAATAAATCGCAAACCCAGCCTTCGCCGATCTTAGAGCTTATTAACCTGGATAGATGAGAATTAGCTTTTCTTAGCCAGCGGCGCTGAGTTATGCCGTTAGTCTTATTATTAAAGCGCTCCGGATAAAATTCATAAAAATCTTTGAATATGCTCTTTTTGAGTATTTCGGTATGGAGCGCCGCCACGCCGTTTATCGAGTGGCTGCCTACTATGGCTAAGTTCGGCATCTTAACGTGTTTTTCGCCGTCTTCGCCTATTATCGACATGGATTTTAATTTATCGGTATTGCCGGTATAGCGAAACGATACCTGACGCAGGAATTTAAAGTTAATATCGTAAATTATCTGCATATGGCGCGGCAGAAGTTTTTCGATCATGGCGGCAGGCCATTTTTCAAGAGCTTCAGGAAGCACGGTATGATTGGTGTAGGCAAAGGTGCGCACGCAGATATCCCAGGCGTCGTTCCAGCTAAGGTTTTCTTCATCGATTAACACCCGCATTAATTCGGGTATGGCAAGCGAAGGATGAGTATCGTTAAGCTGTATCGCTATTTTATTGGGAAATTCTTTAAAATCAACATTATGCGCCTTAAAACGCCTTATAATATCCTGAATGGAGGCGGCTACGAAGAAATATTGCTGTTTTAAACGCAGTTCCTTGCCTTCGTAATTATTGTCGTTAGGATAGAGCACTTTAGATATATTTTCGGCTTTGAATTTATCTTCGACGGCAAGCAGATAACTGCCGTGATTGAAGTAATCGAGGTCGATATCTTCAGAGGCTTTAGCGGCCCAGAGGCGCAAGGTGTTTACGGTGTTGTTACCATAACCGGGTATCGGCACGTCGTAGGGCCAGGCAAGTATTTCTTCGCCCGGAACCCATTTGGCGCGTGATTTGCCGTCATGGCCGGTCTGGTTTTCAACATGGCCGAAAAAGTTTATTTTCATCGCGAATTCGGGACGCGCGATTTCCCAGGGATTGCCGCTTATCAGCCATTCGTCCGGTTTTTCGATCTGATAACCGTCGATAATGTTTTGATTGAATATTCCGTATTCGTATCTGATGCCGTAGCCGTGCGCCGGTATTTTAAGCGTGGCCATCGAGTCTAAAAAACACGCGGCGAGCCTTCCGAGACCGCCGTTGCCGAGGCCCGCGTCACGTTCCATATCACGCAGGCTGCTGATTTCATAGCCTAATTCTTTGATGGCTTTTTCACAATCATCGTAAATGCCGAGATTGATCAAGCTGTTGCCGAGAGTGCGGCCCATCAAAAATTCAAGCGAAAGATAATAAACCCTTTTTACGTTCTTTAAATGGTATGTCTGCTGAGTTTTGATCCAGCCGTCGATCAGGCGCGAACGCACGCTGTAGGCGAGGCTGTGATAACGGTCGAGGTCGGTGGCTGTATATTCGTCTTTGGCCAGAAAGTATAAAAGATTATATAAAAAAGATTTTTTTAAAGATTCCACGTCGCTTTCATTATTAAAGCAATCTACATATCTTTTTTTGGAAACATTACTGCTTTCATTCATTTATAAGGTACTCCTCTTATATAGATTTTAGACGCAATTTATTAGAAAAATGCGGTTAATTATCATTAGTTATCACTTATCATTCATTAATTAAAAACAACCGCAATTTTTAGTAATTTAATAAAAAGAATATAGTTTAAAATTATTTTTGTTAATTGTATCAGATTTCAACTAAATTATCAAGAAAAAGAATTTGACGGAAAATAATTGATGTTAATAATGTATATTCCGGAACAAGTTAAATACATATAGATTTTTAATTTGATTTTGATCGGAAATTATAATATAATAGACGCATGCTCGACTTAAAAA
>CAYTCW010000157.1:4095-6769 GCA_964436235.1 uncultured bacterium | reverse complement strand
TAAATAGTAAAAGGAGTGTTTTATTATGACAAACCTGCTTAACGGACTGTTTTTAACCGCTATAGCGGTCCTGATTTTACTCTCGTGCTCAGCGGCCTACGCCGACGGATTTATCATTGTCGATTATCCGCCGGACTTCCCGCCGCAAAGAAGATTTACGCGCGAATTAATTCCGCCGTCGATCAAATTTCATAAAGTAACGGTAGAAATCAACGAACAGGTTTGCAAAACCTCAGTCGATCAGGTTTTTGTCAATGAAGAAAACCAGGACCTCGAAGGCACCTATATATTTCCTGTGCCGGAAGGCGCCACGGTATCGGATTTTGCTATGTATATCGACGGCAAACGCCAGCCGGCGGAACTTATGGATAAAGATAAAGCGCGCAATATTTATGAAGACATAGTCAGAAGAAAACAGGATCCCGCACTTTTAGAATATATAGGCTCAAATCTTTTTAAAGCCCGCGTATATCCGGTTCCGGCGCGCGGCGAAAAACGCATCCAGCTCGAGTATCAGCAGGTATTAACAATGGACGCCGGCATCGTTAAATACGTATATCCGCTCAACACCGAAAAATTTTCGTCAAAACCTATCCAGACGGTCTCGGTGATCACCGATATCAAATCGAAAGCCGGCATTAAAAATATATATTCGCCGTCGCATAAAATAGATATCCAGAAAAAATCCGACGGCGAAGCTAAAATATCTTTCGAAGAATCCAACTCCAAACCCGACAAAGATTTCGTTCTATACTATACCGTTACCGAAGACGAACTCGGCATAAGCCTTATATCGCACAAACAAAATAAAGAAGACGGCTATTTCATGCTTCTCGCCTCGCCTAAAGTAGAAACTGATAAAAAGATAATTCCGAAAGATATATGCTTCGTAGTTGACACTTCCGGCTCGATGAGCGGCGATAAACACAAGCAGGTGCAGAGCGCCCTTAAATTTTGCGTCAACAACCTCGAAAGCGAAGACCGTTTCAATATAATAAGTTTCGCGACGGAGCCTAAATTATACGAAAAAAACCTCGTCGAAGCATCAAAAGATAGAGTGGCCGAAGCTCTTAAATACATAGAACAGATGCGCGCCATCGGCGGCACCAATATAAACGAAGCGTTATATAAAGCGCTTAAAATGGAATACAGAAAAGATAATCCGGCGTTTATAGTGTTTTTGACCGACGGAATGCCGACCGTCGATATCACCGATCCGGCCGAAATTCTTAAAAACGTTAAAAAGGAAAATGATAAAAAAGTCAAGATTTTCTGCTTCGGCGCCGGCACCGACCTTAACACGACGCTTTTAGATAAATTAGCGATCGAAAATAACGGCGTTATCGAATACGTTACCGAAAATGAAGATATAGAACTTAAAATATCTAATTTTTACACTAAAATAGCCTCGCCCGTTTTAACCGAAGTTTCCATCGACTTCGGAAAGATAAAAACCGATAACGCTTATCCGAAGGAAATCCCCGATTTCTTTAAAGGCTCGCAGCTCGTATTAATAGGCCGTTACCGCGACGGCGGCGCATCGGCGGTTACCATAAAAGGAAAGGTGCTCGGCGCCGAAAAAAAATACGCCAGCGATATTAACTTCTCTGAAAAAACCGATGACAATAATTTCCTGCCGCGCATCTGGGCGCAAAGGCGCATCGGTTATCTGCTCGAAGAAATAAGGCTGCACGGAGAAAATAAGGAATTAAAGGAAGAGGTTGTCGAATTATCGCGCAAGCACGGCATAATGACGCCTTACACCTCGTTTTTAGTCCTCGAAGACGAGGCGCAAACAGGCAGCAGCTCCTCAAATATCATAATAGAAAGCCGTCGCAGATTTTACGATGATAAAGTAAAAGCGAAATCTTCGGCGCCGGCAGGATCTTTTTCCGCATCAGAACGCGATGCGCTCGATAACGCCGAAGTTTTTATGGCGCCTGCCGCAGGTCAATCCATGAAAGAAGAATCGGGCAGAGGCGCTGTGTATATGAGCCGCGCCGTTAAAAAAATACAGGCGAGCGACCGTGCCGTCGATTTCAGTAAAATAGATCCCGATTCGATGCGCTACGTCGAAGATAAAACCTTTATTAAACGCGGCGATGAATGGCGCGTTTCCACTTACGACGAAAAACGCGACTCTAAAAATGTAATAAGCGTCAAATTCGGCTCCAAACTGTACTTCGCGCTTATCGCAAAATATCCGCGCGCCGGTAAATATTGCGCATTAGGCCGCAGCGTGCTGTTTGAACTAAATTCTAAATATATAAAAGTGGGCGCTTCGGGCGAAGAAGATGAATCTAAGCTCGATAAACTCATAAATTAATTTTATGGAGAAAAATATGCAGGAAAACGAAAAAGATCAAATGTCTTCAGTACTCGATGATATTACGGGAGTGACCCCGGAAAATGCCGTGGCTGAAAAATTAAAACATACACCGGCTGACAATATTAATAAAAATGAATATTGCCCCGAAACGAAAAAAGCGCTTACCACGCTTCAAAATCTCACGGGAGTAGTCATACATAACATCAACAATCTGCTCGCGCCGTTCAGCCTTAATATGGCAAAGGTAGAAATGTATATAGAGGCCGGAAAAACCGAACATTTAAAAAAAGACCTTCCCGGTATGGTCAATAGCACCGAGCTTCATTTAAACGCGGTGCTCGAATC
>CAYTCW010000157.1:0-3995 GCA_964436235.1 uncultured bacterium | reverse complement strand
GGCGGCTTACCTGCTTCTTAAATGCTTGAATTTAGAGCCGTCTCTGAAGTCGCAGTCCTTGCAATCGTCTTTGATCGGGACGTAACCATCGTCGGCGGTGCCGCCGGCATAGCCTGTCGCCTGGCGTGATTTTTGGCCGGGAGCTAAATACAGCACCTGATTATGACCGAGCATTCCCGCTATCGTCGCCTCTATTTCAACCAGGCGCGCGGTCTGATCTTTTGTCTGGCACGGCGTCGCAAATACTATCTTATAATAAGTCTTGAAACTTTGCACTATCTGCTTAAAAAGCCTCGATAATTCATAAGGCGAAGGCGCATAATAATAAGTGCCTTCGGTTTCATTTG
Source organism: uncultured bacterium (assembly GCA_964436235.1). Taxonomy (GTDB): domain Bacteria; phylum Muiribacteriota; class UBA9980; order UBA9980; family UBA9980; genus UBA9980. The sequence goes on along the minus strand of CAYTCW010000157.1, from coordinate 3,648 downwards.
CTATGGCTGAAAGTATATTTTCATTAAAGTCTTTACCGATGCCGACTACATAAATTGGAACCTCTACCTGCTTAGCATGGGCGAGAACTTCTTCGAGCGTATGTCTTGAAAAGGGTTTCGAGCCTGAATAGCTTTCATCTTTACCGTCGGTGAATAATACGATGGCCTTTTTTCCTTCGACTATGGCGCATTTATTTATAGCGGTAAAAAGAGTGTCGTACAGCAGAGTGCCGCCGCGGGCGCGCATTTGAAAAACCGCGTTGGAAAGGGCATATTTATCATTGGTAAAATCCTGAAGCACCGAAGTTTTATTGTTAAAAGATATGATCGAACATTTATCGGTTGGATCTAACCCTTTAATGAAGGTAAAAGCGGCGCGTTGAAGCTCCGCCATATCTTTTTTCATCGAAGCTGAATTATCCATACATAAAACCACATGCATATTTTTAAGCGATGATTCAACCACAAATGAATCTAATTTAAAACGGTTTTCAGCCACCGCAAAATTAGCTTCGGTCAAATTTCTATAATATGCGCCGTCACGGTCGGTTACGGTCACATAGGCCTGAATTACCGGAAATTTAGAGGCATCGAGCGATTTAATGTTGAGGTCGAGTTTTAAATCTTCGCGCGCAAAGACCGTTTGAGATGTAAATAACGCCGCTACAAGGGCTAAAATGGTAAGTAAAATGATTCTTTTAGACATTTTATTCTCCTTAATGAATTAATAAATTTTTTATTTTATAGTTACTTATAGTTATTTAATCAATTAACATAATAGTTCATCAAGTAATCATATCGGTTAAATAATAAAACGCCTTAATTTAAAAATATATTAAATAACCGGCGCCCGCAAAATTAACACAGACACCGGTTATTTATTAGCTTTTTATCGTTTTATTCAGAATTTTTATTATGATTTTTATTATTGATCGAAAATATTTTCAGTCAATAATTTGCCGTTTTACGCTTTTATCATTCCAGCGTTTTATTGTTTTATTGCTTCATTGCTTTTTCGGACCGAATCCTATACTTTTAACTGCATTTTCAAGGCCGCTGCCTTTAAGCAGGTTGCTAACGACGTCAACGACGCTCTGGCCGCCGAGAATCGCTAATGGCGACATGCTTTCTGCAAGCTGGGCCGCTAAATGCTTATCGGAGAATGACTGCATGGCCGCTATCAGATCGGGCTTGATAGCTTCGGCTTTTTTAACGAGCGCTTCGGCTTCAGCTTTTAATTCATCGAGGCGCAGCTCGAGTTTTTGCTTGTTTATTTCCTGCTCCTGAAGAGCTTTCTGCCTCTCGCGGGCCATTTCTTCGCCCGCTATCTTAGTTCTAGCCTGCTGATTGGCGAATTCACTTTCAAGCTTTTTAGCTTCGGACTCAAAAATTACCATAAGCGTAGCAAGCCTGTGTTGAAGCTCTTTTTCAGATTCGCTGATGCCGAAATCCAATAGCTTCTGCTTGGTAGCTGATTTTTCCTCGGCCTCGCGCCTGTTGCAGTCTTCGATCTTCTGAGTCAGTTCGAGTTTTTTACGGGCGAGCTCTATCTGAATTTCGTTATCGATGATCGAACGCTGAGTTTTAAGAAGCAGAGTTTTTATTTCATCGTCTTTAAGATTCACGTCGAGCACTTCGACGTCATATACTTTCATGCCGTTTTCCTCAAAAACGCGGCCGGCGCGTTCTTTAGTTTTTTCATCCTGCACTCCGAGTATTGCATCGCGGATTATCTCGACGTATTTTTTATAAAACTCATCGGTAGAATACTGTTTAGCGGCCTTTTTCATTATCGAACGCAGATGGTCGCAAAGAAACTGAACGTAATTTTCGACGTTGAACCACAAATTAGGATCGCCTTCAAAATTAACCCTGTACGACATTTTAATATTTACCTTGCACAGATCGCGCGTTTCAACTTCGACGATGTCGGAAACCTTATTATTCATAGCGCGTAAATATACCGTTTCAATTACATGATCGGCGGTTTTCGGAGTTTTAGTCGAAAAACATACCGGCTCGAGGGTTTCATCATATTTAAGCAGCAGCGGGCGCGGCCCGGCGACAACGCGGCGCTCGCCGGTTTTACTGACGACGAGCACGGCATATCCCGTCCATACTTTTATAAGAACGGCGCCGTCATACTTAGTATCGAGCGTTATCATGCGCGGCTTGGTGAATGATGTCTTTCTGGTGAAATCGTCGCCTACACGAAATTCCGCATCTTCAGAAAGCATTTCACGCTTTTCACGGGGAGGCGCGGGGGCGCCCGCTAAAAAGTTTACGGCGGCCGTATCGGATATGAATTTATTATTCGTCTTCTGAGATATCAACCTTAAATTACGGTTATATTCAAGCGCCTCTTCGTTGCCCGGAAACCATAAAGACACGCTGCGCTCGTCGAGCACGCGGCGCACTATAACTTTATAACGCGGGTCAGGGAGCAGCATGCACGGGCCGCACACGAGCTCGATCTTCCCGCTGACGCGGTCTAAAACATAACGGCCTTCGCCTTCGGGAACCGCTACCGCGTAATGAATTTCCTGGTCGCCGTATTTAATCAGAGCATGTTCGGCGCGCGGATAGTAAATCATCATTTCCTTTCCGGTAATAAACATTTCCTCGCCCGGCTTGTGCTCGACACCGTTTTCATCTTTATATGGCGCTATCACTTTTATATAAATTCCGCTGATCTCGTTAAGCTCTATAGCCTTGAATTTTTTAGAACCGTTCCTGCCTTCGACAAAAGTTTCGGTCGGCTCGGGAAATACCACTTTAGGCCCCTGCACATATCTTTTATTGCCCGATTCGTCGAGCAATATGCAGTATTCGAGACGCTCGAGCGTTACGGCGTTGCGCGCGTATTTTCCGCCGGCATCAGCAAGCACTTCTATACCGGTAGGCGGTATGTAAAAAGAAACCTCGGTACCCTTTATTATTAATAGTTTTCCCATGGTAAGCTCGGCCGTATTTATTATGGACTCACGGCCGCTGACTGAGTTAGATTGATGAGATTCGCCGGTTTCTTCGGATGCTTTTTGAAGTTTAACGACGGCCTTTCCCCAATTCTGCCGCGCTGCTTCTTCGTTATAAACGCGCACCAGCAGGTACTGATTGGAACGAAGGTGATGGCCGCCTATGGTAGTGGCAATCTGCGTCGGCCAGAGCGGAAAAGTTACCGGACCGGCTATATTAATTTTTCTGCCTGACATTAATTTCGGAAGGTTATTAGAGCCCTGTTTGGGATGGTTGTCGTCTTCGCGTTCGGAAGGGTTTTCAAGAACCACATAGGAGCCTTCGGTAGCCGAAACAAACTGTGATATAGCTTTTTCGATAGTGCTCGGCTTGAAGCTGCGCGATTCGGAGTCGAAAAATACTGGTTCATCTGTGCCTGAAAGACTGGTTTTATGAGGACCGACGTAAACGATTATATTTCCCTTCGTTTTATCGAGAATAAAAGCGGATTGGATGGCGTCTAAAACAAGTTCTCTTTCTCTTCTTTCGTCCATATTTACTCCTCCGTAAATTAATTAACAGATTAATTAAAAAATAACTATTTGTTTATTAAAAAACATAATATATTGAAAGCCGTTATAAATATTTTATATAACAAAATTATATATTAAAAATTTGCAATTATCAATATAA
>CAYTCW010000156.1:3105-9658 GCA_964436235.1 uncultured bacterium | reverse complement strand
TCGAGGCCTTCGGTAAGGCCGGGCATTTTGGTTTTATCTTCGGCGCCGAGCGTTACGTAAATCGAAAGGAAGCGGTCTATTCTTTCGTAATTACGGTTTTTAGCGTCGGTGAGCAGCACTTCTTTAATTTCGAAGTAATTAGCCTGCCAGTTTTTGAATAGTTTTTCGAATATTTCGGAATTAGTCGAGTTTTCTTGAATTGAAAGCAGTTCCGAGTAAGAAGTCTGCATTTTTTGAAGCATCTGGTCGAATGAATGGATACAGTCGTTAGACAGCGAGTCCGCCACGGAAATACCGGGCTGTGATTTTAACGGAAACGATTTATATTCGGTTTTTTCGGCTGATTTAACGTATAGGTTATAACCGCCCTTAATTTTCGGCGCCTTCATATTCTGGAAATCGAATATAACGAAACTGGATTTACCGAAGGGTTTCAAATTTAAATTAACCGCGCTGAAGCCTTTGCGGTTGAATATGAGCGAGCCTTTTGCGAGGGGTTTTTGATCTATGGTGAGAAGGCGGACGCTTTCGTTGCCGGTGAGCCCCCAGCGTGCCGGGTAGCCTATTTCGATTTTATCGACTGGCTTGCCGTTTGTGTTAAAAACCATGCTTATATGTTCGATGTCCTGTTCGGGTTTGAAGTAGAGGTTAACGCAGGTGGCGTAGGCGTTGGAGAATTTGCCGAATAATCTTTTGAATTCGGCGAAATAGGCTTTAGCCACTTTATCGTTGTGTATTATAATAACGTTTTCATCGTTAGTGCGATCGCCGTTATTTGAAGAATTTTCGGAGCCGGTTATAACGAAGCCTTCAGGCAGCGTTGGATCGACTATGAATACCTTGTGGTGAAACTTGCCTTTAGGATTGTCGGCTAATACAATATTAATGCTGTCGGCGCTGGTTAATTTGAAAAATTCGGAATACGGCCCGGTCGAACGATATAGCATTGAATCGAAGATACCTGAAACCCTGACGCCATTTTTTGATTTTTCGATGAGCATATCTGAAATTTCGTTGGCGGTAAAAGCGAAGTGCATAAAGTATATTTCTTTTTTAGCGCCGCTTAATAATTCGTGAATTTTGGCGTTCGGCTTGTCTTCTGGCGCAAAATATACTTCGACGCGCGATTTTTCGCCGTTAACCGAAATTTCGGTCTGCTGTTTTTCAACGGTAGATGGCGAAGTTATTCCAAATTTATTGTCTTTATACATTTCGTCAAATTCTCTCTGGTAGATTTCAGCTAATTCTTTTGAATAGATGCAAAGGGCGTTATTATTGTTTTTATAGCTGCATGAATCGGTAAGGTTGTATGAACCGGTCCATAATTTTTTTGAATCGACTATCGCGAATTTATTGTGCATGAGTGCCGAGCGGCCGTCGGCTTTGACGGAAATGCCCGCGGCAACAAGAGCCGACGCAAATTCGTTGGAAAAATAATCGGTGTCGGTGACAAGTCTTATTTTAACGCCGCGTTTATGGGCTCTTATAAAAGCGTCCACTATCGATGTGAGGCGGAATTCGAAAAAAGCTCCGTCGATTGAGGTTTTAGCTGAATCGATAAGTTCGATGAAAAAAACGTCGATAGTTTTAGCGCGATCTTCGGAGGGTCCGAAATATAATTCGAGATTGTTATTGGCGTTCGGCACGGCAGCGGCCTGGCTGAAGAACGCAAAAGAAAGGCTAAGCAAAAAAACTAACAATAAGGCGTTCGATAATTTTCTGGTCATGGTGCTCATCTCCTTGTAAACTGTATCAAAATGTATTAAAATCCTATTAATTTATCGTGATATTTCATTCGATACGACAATTATAACCGCTAATATATGATTTGTCAATTTTTCAGATAATTATTTCTGGCAGATATAAAAAAAATAAACTTTAAACGGGTTAGCAGCCCGTTTAAAGTTTATTTGACCGCCTTTTATTCAAGGCATTTTAAATGGAATAATTTATATATTTGCAATGGTTATCTTAAAAATAACGCCCATACAAGAGCGAAAACAGGTATTAAAACCGGCAGTGAGTATATAAATACGTAACCGAAAAACGACGGCATTTTAACGTTCATCTGTTCGGATATATTTTTAACCATAAAGTTAGGGCCGTTGCCGATATATGTCATCGCGCCGAAGAATACCGAGCCGAGCGATATGGCGATAACGTACTGTGAAAGCGCCGCGTTTGCAAGAAGTCCTGAAACGTGATCGACGCCGTTTAATCCTTTAGCGGCCGATAAAAAATTTAAATAAGTAGGCGCGTTATCTAAAAATCCAGATAACATACCCGAACCCCAGTAAAACTGGCCTGGCGTTTTAATGCCGAGCGCGGCGGCGTTTACTTCGAGCCAGTCGAGAGCCGGCATCATGGTAGCGAATATGCCGATGAAAAGAATCGCCACTTCGCGGATCGGCTCGAAATTAAAACCGTTTTCGATATGGTTTTTCTTCGGCGTCGATCTGTATGCGGCTACCGCGCACGCGAGCATTATAATTTCGCGCCAGGGCGTCGGTAAAAACACTGCTACGAGTATTATGAATAAAAACAGGAAGTTAGTGACGCCGAGAAGTTTGAATTTAAGAGTTTCGTCTTCATCCGGAAGTATTCCATCGTCTTCTTCTTCGTGTTTTTTATGTTTTTTCTTCTTTTTACTTTCTTTTTTTTCGTGTGCGGCAATGCCGGTTTCTTTATTTTTTTCTTCGGCCGATTGAATTTCGCTTGCATGTTCGGCTATGGCGTTAGCTTTTTTCTCGAGGCCCTGGACTTTATCTTTTGAGAAGTAAAAATAATCGATGGCGAAAAATACGCCGATTACAAGAAAAAGCGCGACGCCCCACATCTGTATTACATGTTCGATCACCCAGAAAAAGGGAACGCCCTGAAGGTATCCAAGGAATAACGGCGGATCGCCGATAGGCGTGAGCGCGCCGCCTATATTGCTTATGGTGAATATGAAAAACACTATCAGGTAAGGACGGATGCGGCGATGATTAATTCTTATGAACGGCCTTATTAAAAGCATGGAGGCGCCGGTCGTTCCGATTATATTAGCTAATACCGAGCCTATGAAAAGGACGGCTGAGTTTATGACCGGGTTGCCGTCGTTTTTAAGTTTAATTACGATGCCGCCGGTTACGACGAATAAACTGCCTATGAGGGCTATGAAAGAAATATATTCGAGCATCGTGTGTATTACTTTAGTCGTAGCGCCGAGGACGAACAGGTAGTAAAAAACTACGAATATGCCGAGCGCGTATGAAATATAGGGATAGTTATGTTCCCAGAAGTGTTTGTTTATGAATGGCATTACCGCTATTGCAAGAAGCAGGGCGGCGAAAGGGATTATTAACAGAGGCGGCACGGTATATGAAATTTTATGACTTCCGGAAGCGTTATGCGGCGCTGCCGTTGCGTCTAAGGGTTTATTGCCGTCAGCTGCCGCCGCCTGAACCGCAGCCGTCGATGTTTCCTGCGTAGCCGCAGCCGTTGAAAAATTAGTTAGGAATAAACCCGATAAAATAAAAACGACCGTTAAGATTAAAATTAAAGGTTTTGCCTTGAATTTAAAGATACTGCCGGACATATTTACCCACCTCTTAATATATTAAAATAGGCACTGACATTATTAACTGATATGATTAATTGAATGTCGGAATAAATCGTGATGATTATATCACGACCGGCAATTAAAAATCAATAAAAATATAATTGGTTAAATGTTAAATTCCAGAATGAATTTACTTCCGCCGCCGCGTTCAATTTTAATCGATGCCCGCAGCTGTTTAGCAAGCATATCGACTAATTGAAGTCCGAATCCGTCAGGATTGGAAATGTCGATCGACTCACGGATTCCGACACCGTCATCTTTAACGATTATAGTTACTACATTGTTTTTGATCGAAGCCGAGACGGTTATCAAGCCTTTTTGACGGCCGGCGAATGCGTGCTTCATTGCGTTAGTGAGCAGTTCGTTAATAACGATCCCTATATGTGAAATCATTTTTGCATCGATCATGAAATCGTCGATATTTTTTTCGATTTTTATTAAAGTTCTGTTTGGAAAATTATCGATAATTTCATCTAATAGGGGCGATATATATTTTTTGAAAGAAGTTTCTTTGAAATCGTTTGAGCGATAAAGTTTATCGTATAAAACCATCATGCTTACCACGCGGTTTCTGGCGTCGTTTATAGCTTCTATTGCCGTAGGTTCCTTGAGGTTTTCCGTTTGAAGCGTCATTATGCTCGCGACGGTGTTCATATTGTTTTTAATGCGGTGATGAACTTCTTTAAGAAGCAGTTCTTTTTCCAATAATAATGCCTGTATTTTATCTTTATTTTTACGCAGCAGTTGAAGCGCGCGGCTGTTTTTAAGCGACATCGCCGCGAGGCTGCCAAAAGCTTCGGCAAGATGAGCATCTTCGTCGGTGAAATCGGAGGGTTTATTTGCGACTCCCATTATTCCGACGGTTTTGCCGCCTATGTTAAGAGGGGCGAATAATACGTTGTTAAGGGGCATGTGGCCTTGCGGCATAAATTTCATCCACTGGCTGGAATTAAAATTATTGTCGTAAACGGCTTTTCCAGTTTTATACGCTTCGGCCCGCAGGCCGCGGATAGGCATCGGAAGCGATGGATCGACGGTGCAGTCGCGGCCGCCGGCTTCGAGAAACAAGACCTGGTTTTCCGAACCGTCTTCGGAAAGAAGCGCCACGTAGCCCGCCGTGGCGCCGGTAAGCATGCAGCAGGAATCGAAGACATGGCGCGCGGCTTCATTGAAATTTTCTACGTTAAGAATGAAATGCGCGGCCTTTAAAAGAACGGTATTTTGCTTTATTTTAAGCTGAAGAGCGTCTTCGGAGCGTTTACGCCCGGTTATGTCCTGGCCCTGAGCGATCGTTCCTGCGATGTTTTTGCCGCTTTTATCGGCGATATTAGCGGAATTCCAGAGGACCGTTCTTATTTTGCCGTCTTTTCTTAAAATTTCTATTTCTACGGATTCCCATCTCTGGCCTTCGACGGCTGTTTTAATTAGTTGAAGCGAATCGGCGACTTTATTTTCAGGAAATAAGATATCTACTTTTTTAGAAATAACTTCGCCCGCATCGTAGCCGCTCAGCTGCTCGAATGCGTGGTTAAAACGGGTTATGGCGAAAGAATTGTCCCATACGATTATGGGCGCATTGGCGTAATTGATAAGGTTTTCGAGATATTCATTGGTTTCGCGCAAAGATTCTTCAGCCTGTTTGCGTTCGGTTATGTCGGAAATAATTCCATGCCAGAGGGTGCCGCCGTCTTCGGTGCGTTCGGGATGAGCCTGCGACCAGCGCCAGCGGAGTCCCTGTTTGGGAAGAATTACGCGGAATTCGCAATAAAAAGTCTGCAAAGTACGAGCCGATTCAAATATGGCGTCAGCCACCATTTTATAATCTTCAGGGTGAAGCCGTCCGAAAACGGGCGTGGCGTCTTCGCGCACTTGTTGCGGGGTTACCTCGTAGATCATGTTCATACCGGGGCTCGAATAAGGAAAAGCCGACCGCCCGTCCGGATACAATCTGTACTGATACACGACGCCGGGCACGAGGCAGGCGAGTTTTTCAAGCAGTGAATGACTTTGATGCAATAATTTTTCAGCCTGCTTGCGTTCAGAAATGTCGTGATAATTTAACATTATGCCGTTAATAACCGGGTCCTGAATAAGGTTAACGGCGTTATATTCGATCCATTTATAACTTCCGTCTTTGCAAAGATACATGCATTCGCCTGAAATCGAAGCTCCGGGTTCGTCTAAAAGTTTTTTGAATATTTTTTGAGTTTCTTCGATGTGGTCTGGATGAATGTTTTTCCATGTAGAAGAGCCGATAACTTCCTCAGGTGTCCAGCCGAACCATTTTTCTATATTAGGGCTTTTATAAAGGTTGACGCCGTCGGCGCCTATTATGGCGATTACGTCGGAGATGTTCGAAATTAATGCTCTCTGGTTGATTTCGCTTTCGGCGATTTTCCGGTTGGCTTCGAAAAGTTTGAATGCCATTTTGATCGACGCGTCAATTACTGTAATTCCAGAGCCTTTGACGACGTATCCATATGAGGTTATCTTCTCGGTTTTTTCGACGATTTCCGCCTCTATATGGCTGGATAAAAAAACAATCGGAACGTAGCGGTAACCCAGAATAATTTCGGCAGCCTGAGTGCCGTCGATGCCCGCTCCCAGGTCGATATCCATGAGAATCAGGTTTATTCCGCCGTTTTTTTTGAACGAATCTATAGCTTCTTCGCCGCTGTTAGCTACGAAAACTTTGTAGCCGAGCTTTTCAAGCATTTTTTTCTCGGCCATAGATAAAATTACGTCATCTTCGACGAGAAGTATGGTTTTGTTTACGGACAGGCCCATAATATAACATTCCCTTTATAGTTAACAATCAGGATTATTTGGGTATTATTTGGCTGATATCCTGAAAATTTAATGAAAATATATCCAGTTTGAAATAGTTTTGATATCAGCCGTAATATTTTAAATCATACAATAAATTTTTAATATAATCAAGAGTTTTTT
>CAYTCW010000156.1:0-3005 GCA_964436235.1 uncultured bacterium | reverse complement strand
AGCGGAATAATTATTAAGACAGCGTGATTTATTTTGAGCAATTTCAGATATTCATTATATCGTAACGTAGGACTTGCTATCAAGCATTATAACATGATAAGCGAAGGAGATAAAATTCTGGTGGCGCTTTCGGGCGGTAAAGATTCTTTTGCGATGCTCGATTCGCTCGCTCGTCTCAGATTGAGAGCACCCGTCCGTTTCACTATATTCGTTTGCGTCGTTAATTCCGGTTTTCCGGGATACGCGGTCGATAATATTGAAAGATGGCTCACAGAGCGTAAGTTCGAATATCATATCGAAAAAAGCGATATGTACGAATCTATTTTTTTAGACCCTGTAAAGGCTAAAGACGGTTGTTTTTATTGTTCGCGCCAGCGGCGTTCTATTTTATACAGGTTAGCCGAGGCTAATAAGTGTCAAAAAATAGCGTTGGGTCATCATCTTGACGATTTTATCGAGACGGCGCTTATGTCCATGATGTATAACGGTAAAATCGAGACTATGCTTCCGGTTTTTGAGGCGGGCACTAAAAATTTCCGCGTCATCCGCCCGATTATGTACGTCAGCGAGGAGACCACTAAAAAATATTGCGCTAAGATGGAATTTCCGGCGATAACCTGCTGCTGTCCTCAAAGCTGCGCGGGAACGCTAAAGCGCACTAAAATAAAAAAAATGCTTCTCGAGTATTCGAAAGACGATTATAAGATTAAAGAAACTTTATTCAGGTCGCTTTCTAATTTTAACGCCGAATATATGCTCGATTTAAGATATAATAAAAAACTATCGGAAATTAAATATGAAAGAATAAAGGTGGATAAGGTATAAATGTTTCGCAATCCGGCGTATCAATATAATTTTTACGAAATATTAGAAGTGAGTCCCGCCGCTACTTCAAGCGTTATAGAAGCGGCTTATAAGGCTTTAGTTAAAAAATATCATCCCGATTTAAACGCCGGAATATCCGATCATAAAATAAAACTTCTTAATATGGCTAAAGAAGTATTGCTTGACGCTTCGAAGCGCGGCGATTACGATACCGCGATGAATTTCAACCATCACAAACCTAAGTTCAGCGGCGATTACAGCACCACCCACTCGATGGCCGTAGAAAACGAAAAATTAAAAAACGAGATTAAAGCGCTTTATAAAAAGATCGAAAGTTTAAAAAGCAGGCCTGACGACGACGGCAACGTTTACGTTATCTGCACTAACTGCGGCACTAAAAACAGGCTGCCCGACCTGTCTTACCTTAATATGCAAAATATCAAATGCGGGCTGTGCAAACTTCCTTTCGGCACGGGAAACCGCGATTTTGAAAAAGACCGCGATTTAAAGGAAAAAGCCTCGGCAATGAAAAAAACGGCCGATATTGAATGGCGCAGGCTTTCGTCGAATATATCTAAAATGGAATATAGCCGCATAGAAAGCCTGTTAAAAAAGTATAAAGAAATACAGGAAATTTATCCAAGGGTTTACGGCATTAAAACCAAGTTAAAATCGCTTAAAGACGAATTGATGATCAGAAATTCGAATATAGTCATGCTTCGTAAAATAGCCATGGAGTGTTCGGAAGAGCTGACCAAATATAAGGGCGGCGGAATATTCGGCCTTTTTAAAACGGAAAAAGTCATATCGGAAGTAAAGGAAAGACTCGCTTCGGAACTTCTGATGTATCCTAAACTGGGTGAAGAAAAACTGTCTTTTAACTGCCGGGCGTGCGAAGCGAAGAATATTTTAAAGATCGCTTTATTTATGAGCAGCCACGAAAACATACTCTGCGGCCATTGTCACGCTAATTTATTTAAATAAACCGGCGGGCAGGCGGAGTGAAAAGCAAAATAAAAAAATATGCAAAATTAATAATATTGAATATGGTATGAAGTATATATAAATATAGATTTTTTCAGGGGGTAGATGAAAATGGACATCAAAAAAATGGTAAGGGGCTCGTTAGTTAACGCCTCGCCTTACATACCCGGAAAGCCTATCGAGGAATTAGAGCGCGAGCTCGGCATTTCTAATATCGACAAATTAGCTTCAAACGAAAATCCATGCGGTACGCCTGAAGTTGCAAAAAAAGCCGTGAAAGACTGTTTAGATAAAATTTATCTTTATCCCGACGGTGAATCCTTTAACTTTAAAAGCGTCATAGCAAGAACGCATAACATAAGCTATGACAGAGTGTTTACGGGTAACGGTTCCGACGAACTATTACAGATATTGATGACGGCTTTTTTAGAACCCGGCGATAATGTGATATCTTCGCAATATACCTTTATGAGATACGGCCAGATGGCTAAAATCGCCCACGGCGAATACCGCCAGGCGCCAATGAAAGACGGCATGAGATACGATCTCGAAGCCATGGCCGCCCTTATCGATTCGCGCACCAAGATGATCATAATAGCTAATCCGAATAATCCGACCGGCACGATCGTTTACGATAAAGAAGTGCGCGCCCTGCTCGATAAAATTTCCGATAACATAATCGTTATTCTTGACGAGGCTTACGCCGGATTCGTCGAATCGGCTGAATATCCCGACGCGCTGAAATTGCAGGCCGAATATCTGCATAAACCGATAGTAATGCTTCGTTCGTTCTCTAAAATATTCGGGCTTGCCGGTCTCAGAGTTGGCTATGGCACGGCGCATCCGGATATAGTCAAGTATGTAAACGTGGTGCGCGGGCCATTCAATATTAATATGCTCGCCCAGGCGGCCGGAAGCGCCTGCATGCTCGAAGCGGCCGATCACGCTAAGAAGAGTAAAACTTTATGCAGTGAAGAAAAGAAATATTTATATGAAAATTATAAAAAATTAGGTATTCACTATTTTGAAAGCGAAGCTAATTTCGTCTTAATTAAACTATCCGATGAATATGACGGCCGGCTTATCGGCGACGAGCTTTTGAAGGCCGGAATAATAGTGCGGCCCATGAAAGCTTGGGGCTTAACCGATAATTATATGCGCATAACCATCGGAACCGCCGAACAAAATAGGCGTCT
>CAYTCW010000155.1:5625-9670 GCA_964436235.1 uncultured bacterium | reverse complement strand
CTGTTAGAATGCCTGCCCGAAAAGGTTTTCGCCGGCAATAAACCTTAGTTATGTTTTTTATAATAATCTGATTTGATTGCGCCCGTTTTTACTTTTGATTCTGTTTCATTAAATCGCTGAAATAACTGAGCGTGATTTCATCGACCGCAAAAACCGTCTCCCCGGAGCCGTCGCAGAATATATATTCTTCTACGTTGCCCGTCACTTCTTCGGCGACGCCGAAGACGAAATTAACGAATAATTCGTCGTCTTCGTCTTTATCTAAGTGATAATCCGGGGTTTTCTGAAGATAGTCGCGCAGCGTGGAATAAGTGAGGCAGAGCATCCGCCATGCGAAGTAATCGATATTGACCGGCTTTATAATATCACCGTAAATTAATTTCATATCGCCCCAGAAAAATGAAAATAATTTTTCGTATTGTGATTTAAAGCTGTCTTTAGAAAATAGCTGAGAGGCGTCCGCCTCCAGATCGCATAAAACAGGAAAAGCAGGGCTGGAAAGCGTTTTAATTAATTCCACGGAGTTAGACATCAATAAAAAAACGAAGCCTTTGATATTGTTGTAAGGCATAAAATTGATATCGTTTTCTTCTTTGAACGAGGTTATATAATTAGCCACCAGGTTCGACATTTCGTAGCAGTAAATCATCTGCTCGACCGGCGTTTCCTTATCGGCGCTTATAAAATCTTCGAATTTGAAAAACTCGATATTATCGCGGGTTACGCTCATGTTTTCAAACGATTCCGAATAGTCGTCGAGCATATTTATAAGCCTGCGGCAGTTCGTATCGTTCTGCTTTCTAATCCAGGCCTCCACTTCGAGATGGCCTTCGAAAAATTCGAGGATCGTCGAAACGAACTCTATTTTATGTTCCTCGCTGCGGCCCATAAAATCAAGACTCGCCGCTACCGCTTCGTTTATAAGATCGAGCTCGTACATATCGATTATGATCTGTAGATTATATTGCTCGTCGTTTTTAAGATTTTTATATAAGTCGAGAAGTTTGGCGTTAGACGAATTCTTATCGCCGAGAGCGTAAAGCGCGAATACTATGCACTCTGACGCCTCGAAGCGCAGGCCCGGTTTCTGATATAATTTTTCAAGATAATTAATCGATTTTACTCCGTAGCCGACTAATATATCGTGGGCGTTGCGAAATCCGTCTATAGTGGTGTTATGCTCTAAAAACGAACAGAGTTTAGTTAAAACCACGCGCTCGTCAAACTTCGAGATAAGTTTGACGAGTTTGTCGAGTTTTTCTTTTTTAGTGTCGGCGAGCCTTCTGATATAGTTGTCTAAAATGACGCCGCTTATTTTTTTTGATTTTTTATTGACATTGCTTTTTATATCGCTCATTATACCATGCTTTCGTTTAATGTCGAGTTAATATAGAGTTAATGCAGATGTTAAATATAACTTTAGTATTTTATTATCGTTTTTTGTTTTTTATTTTATTAATTATCTTTCTTTAATTCATTTATTTCTTTTTCGCGTCTTTCAAATCTTTTTTCACGGGCGCGTTCTCTTGCTTTTTTAAAATTAGGTATGGCGATAGCTGCCGCTATTCCGACGATACCAACTATAACGGGAGTGGATTCCGGCGAAAAAGCCTCGGCGTATTGCGCCGGAAAGTTAAAAATTATAACGGCGGTTTCGTTATTAACTTCGGTTTTAACGAAACTTAAAAGTTCGGCTAAAAGCGTATATCCCGTTTTTAAATTAGCCGCGTCTGAAGATATGATCTCAAATACGGAAGCGCTGTTTTTTAATTTTTCGTCGGCTTCGCTCAATCCTTCTTTAAGTTTAGCCTCGCCCATGCTTATAAAAGAGTCGAGATTTTTTTTGAAATTATTAGCTGAAGCGGCTTCGCTGAATTTAAAGTTGAATTTGAAATTAAGCGATTTAGCGCTTATCGTTAATTGGCTTAGTTTTACAATAGAGTCTTTCAAATCGCCGGGGATTTTAGATAAAAAATCATCGGTGAAAATAACTTTTTTGATATCTGGTATTAATTTAACATCAGCATAAAAACAGCCGTTTTCAAATCCGTCTTTTTGGTCTCCGGTTAAAGCGGCGGTTTCTAATTTTTTAGAGGCTATTTTATCGATAATATCCTCAGAAGCTATTATTACGAAATTTTCATTTAAAAATACCACGCGTAAATGAAAATTTTCAAATTTAAAAACTTTTAAACCGCTTTTTTCCTCGACGGTTATTATAGAAGCCGAAGTTCTTTCCTTTTCTTTCATAATAGCTTCGATTAATCTGTCGCGGTCGAATTTGCCGGAGATAAAAAAACATACTCCGTTAGCATTCGGCGCGTTTAAATTAATATCGGAGGCGGCAAACATTCCGAAATCGGTAATATCGCGGGTGAATGAAAACCCGGTTTTCTTTTCGAATTCGTTAAAGATCATATCGAGCGATTTTTTTATTTCTCCTTTGTAAATAGCCGCCATGGAGGGGTTATTCAAAAAAGAGCCTATATTCATTTTTACCAATACGACCGGGTCTTTAGCTATAAGGCTTGAATAATCAGCCGCTATGGCAGGTGAAACCATAAATATGGCGGCTAAAAAAACGAGAGCTATAAAATGTTTTTTCATATCAATTCTCCTTTTTTTCGTCAATTACTTGAATGAGTAATGTAAATACCGCATGCTCAATTAATAATTTTTTGATAATTTGCCGTGAACCGGGCATTCAACATCGGCAAAACCTTCTTTGTTCAAGGTTATTTTATATCCGCTGAAATTTTCTTTATCAGCGGGACATGTCAGCGTTCTTTTTAAATAACCGCCCTTGACGAGTTCTTCGACGGTTAATGACTGGACTGCCCCGTTTTCCATCTGATAAAGTTCGCAGCCGCCTTCTATGGTTTTCATGTTAGCTATACAAGACTTCTTTTGCGCTTCCTGCCTGGCTTTATTAAAATTAGGAACGGCTATAGCGGCTAATATGCCGGTCACTCCGGCTAAAACCGGCAGATGCTCGGCTTTTATCGCGGCCTGAAATTCTTCGGGCACTTTCAATTTAATTTCACAAACGCCGCCGTCAGAAGTGATTTCGAGCGAACCGAGAAGCGTTTTGCCAATGCCTATAGCGGCCCTTATTCCTATAAGCTGGGGGTTTAAAAGCTCTATAGCGCCGGCTTTAGATAGTTTCTGGTCTTCTTCTTTTTCTTTGGCCGATATCATTACATCCGCCATACCCTTAAAACTTTCGATAAGTTTTTTAAGGTCGTCAGCGGCGGTTTTTTCGCTGAACTCGGTTCTTATAACTATAGCCGGGTAATTGTCGAAGATCATCAAATTCTGAAGCGATTTGAGCAGTATCGAAGCTATCGGCGGTACGCCCGCTTTCATATTTTTAAGTATGTCGTCTTTAATTTTAGGAGTAAGGCTTAAGTTTAAAAAAAACTTGGATTCGTCGAAATATTTTTTAACTGCGCCGCTTAATTCCGCGCCTGCGAATTTATCGCCAGCTGCGCTTTCTATCGCGTCATCAGGGCCGAACATAAAAACGTTTTCATTTAAAAACAAAGCCTGCACGTTCTGATCGGTAGTTAAATGGAAGCGGCCGTTCTTTTTTTCCGTTTTAAACTTGATCTTTTTTTCTTTGCCGAGCTCGGCTATTAATTTTTCGGCGTTAAATGAACCGGTTAATACCACTAAAAAATTATTCGGCTTTCTAACTGAAAAATCAATGGCGGGGCCAACCGTGATTATAAGCTCTTTAATATCGCGTGTAATTACCATGCCAGTGCGTTTTTCAATTTCGGCCTGAATTTCTTCCTGCGCTTTTTTTAAGGCCGGTATTTTCGCTTCGGCTAATTGCGATGAGGATAACAAAGAATTTAAGTTGATTTTAATAACAAGCGGCGAATCTTTGAATATTAATTTAGAATAATCGGTATCCGCGCAGTAAGCGCTTGAAAAAGATATTAACAACGCTATCGAAACTACGGTCAAAATACTTAATCGCCTTATACTCATAAATACCTCCACTATAATACTTTATTATTTCTTTCGTTATTTTAATTTT
>CAYTCW010000155.1:0-5525 GCA_964436235.1 uncultured bacterium | reverse complement strand
ATTTTCAAAACCGAACCGTCTTTAATTCCCTGCGGGCAATAAATATCGGGAATAATAACTTCATGCCCGAATTGCATCTCGAGCACTACAAGGTCATCTTCAATTCTATCGACGATTGCGCTGAAATAACTTTTATCGGGCATTTATAAACGCTCCTTTATTAAATCAGGGGCAGGCTTTTCCGCCTGCCCTCAGCTTTATTTTATTTTTTAAAACCTGACCGGATTATTTATTTTTTGAGCCTTAATTTGGGTTTCTTCATATCGTGAAGAACTTTGCTGAGCCAATGTTTGACATCTTTATGCTGGCTTTTTTCGTAAATATCGTTAATTTTATCGTAAAATTCGCTGAATTTTGAAAGCACCAGAACGGCGTTGTTTTTAGCCTCGTAGCTGTCCATGGTGAAAAGGTTTATAAGCGGATTGATAGCCGCTTCGCCGGCGTTGGTAAGGGCCCTGATGGCATGGGAAGCCATCGTGTTGCTGCCGCCCAGAAAATTAACTAAAGCTTCGACCGACTGTTTTTCGCCGGTTTCGGCAAGAGCCACCATGGCGTAAAATCTGACTTTTTCGTCGCTGGAATTAAGGGCCTGCATAAGGTTGTCGATAACTTCGCTTCCCATTTTTCCGAGAACTTTAGATATCCAGATGCATAATTCTTCGTTATCGGAATCCAGTACGGCTATAAGCGGTTTTATAACCCGTTTATCGCCGATAGCGCCGAGCGCCGTGGCCGCGTATTTTTTGACCCATTCGTCGTTATCGTTAAGAAGGGCTGAAATAAGCGGTTCGATAGCTTTTTTCGATTTAATGATCGAAAGACCGAACGCCGCGAAATAACGCATTTCGCTGTTATCGTTGTTTTGAAGGATATCTATGAACTGATCGACTTCGTGCGGGCCGATATCGGCGATAATTTTTTGCGACCAGAAGCGAAGGTCTTCGTTCTGGCTCATAAGCACTTTAATAAGCGGAAGCACGGCGATAGAGCCGAGCTGCTTGAGCGAGCTCGCCGACGAGTTTCTAACTACCCACGACTCGTCTTTAAGCGATTCGATGAGCGGACGGACGGCTCTGTGGTCACGGGTTTCACCGAGCGCCTGGGCCGCGAGCGCTTTCATGTCGCGATTGCCGGTCTGTAATATTTTAACGAGAGGATCGATGGTTTTATCGCCGATCTTACCGAGAATGGTGGTTACCCAGTACCTTACGTTTTCATCTTCGGTTTTAAGCGCCCTTATCAGATGGTCGATAGCCGCTTCGCCTATTTCAGCGAGGCCTGCGGCCGCGCTTTTACGCACGAGCCATACTTTATCGGAAAGAGTGTCGATCAAAGGCTTGACCGCCGAATCGCTCTGCGTGGCGCCGAGCAGTTCCGCAGCGCGCATGCGCACGTCGCGGTCGGGATGCTTTAATAAATCGATTAAAGGACGAACTCTTTTATTACCGAGTTTCTGAAATATTACTATCATCCAGTCGTGCATATCGCGTTCGTCTTTAACTAAGGAGATCAGCGGCTCTACGACGCCTTCTCCGAGGCTGGCGATAGCTTCGGCCGCATGGTTCTGCACGGAATAAGTTTCGTCTTTGAGGCATTCTAAAAGGTAGGGAACTACGCTTAGATCTTTTGATTCGGCGAGCGCTTCGGTTACAAGAACTCTCACGTTTTTATTTTTAAGCCTTAAAAACTGGACCAGCACCTGCAGGCCCTTCTGGCCGAGGCGCGAAAAAACTTTAGTGATCCAGAAGGCTACGTTATAATTTGCCGTTTTAAGCGGCTCCATAAGTTCAGGTATAACGTTTTCGCCCATGTGGACGAGGCTTTTAGCCGCGGCCGCGCATACGGCCCACGAATCGTCGTTTAAGGTCGAAATGAGTTCCGGCACTACGCGCTTATCTTTAGATTCGCCGAGAACGAGAGCTGAAAAATTCTTGTTTTTCTTTTCAGTAGATTGAAGCTGCTGAAGTAAAAAAGTAATGCCGTGCTCGACGTCTATTTTAGCTAAGCAGAAATATGACCAGAAACGGATATCGTCGTTATCGGAGCGGGCCGATTCCATAAGCGGGTTAAAAGCCGAAACGCCGAATTCAATAACTTCTTCAGCGCTTTTTTTTCTGGCGTACCATGATTTATCTTTGAATTTAGCTATTAAATCACGAATTTTAGTTAAATTATCTTCCAAAGTAGCACCTACCTCTTAATCCTCTCGTTATTATAAATAATCGAATCTTACTCAAACCTAAAAAGTTTTATTATTGCTTTTCGACTGTGAATCGTCTATTCTGATCGACGCACCTTTTCTGAAATGACGCAGAACCACTCCGGGCTCTATAACGGATTTTAGCGTCGAATTCAATTGATTTAAAGCATTTTCGATACCTTTGAGCGTTGTCAACAAATCTATTTTTTCGTTTTCATTAAAATCCATTTTTTCCCCCGGGCTAAATTTTTATATTTTTCTTCCGATACCGTCAGGTATGGATATATTTTTTTATTCGATTTCGGCTATATCGTTTTATTTATTTGTAGAAAACCTTATTTATTTTTTCATTAAGGCGAAAAAATAAATAAGGCGTATATTTCTACTTTTCTTCTTCGTCAGGCGCAGTTTCGCTGTTTGCTTTGCCGTCTGAGGTTTCTTCTTTGGCCTCTTTTTTAGACGCCTTCAAAACGAATTTAATTACCTTTTCTTTATCGGTTTTTTTAACGGTTTTACCCTTAGGTTCCCCGTCGTTTCTTACCGTTTCAAAAACTTTTTCTTTACCGCGCGTTTCGTCTTTTTCTTTATCTTTAAGATCGTCTTTTAAAAGAGATTTTTCGCGGTCTTTAATTTCTTTTTGCGTGAGATAACCAAGTTTCGAGGTTATCTGATCGCGCGTCTTGAATTTTTTTTGAATTATCAATTCCGCGAGCGGATTTTCGACGTAAGTTTTTATCGCGCGCTTTAGCGGACGGGCGCCGTATTTTTGATTGAAACCCTTTTCAACTAAAAATTCGCGGACCTTCGGCGGAAATTCTATTTCCATTTTGAGGTTCTTGCGAAGTCTTTCGATAACTTCGTTAAGCATTATATCGACTATGGTAAGGCTGTCTTCTTTAGTGAGCGAGGTGAACGTGACGATCTCGTCAACTCTGTTCAAAAATTCGGGGGCGAATTCTTTTTCGAGCGCTTTTCTCGTTTCGCGTTCTTTAGTATTGTGGCTTAAATCTTTGGATTTTTGATTGAAGCCGATGGCGACCTCTATATTTTTAAATTCTTCGACGCCGACGTTGGAAGTCATAATTACCACGCAGTCTTTGAATAATACCTTAACGCCTTTATTGTCGGTGAGTATGCCGTCGTCCATTATCTGCAGAAGCAGATTGTGAACTTTTTTATGGGCTTTTTCAAGCTCGTCGAATAAAACGACCGATTTAGGTTTATTTTTAACCGCTTCGGTTAAAAAGCCGCCCTCTTTATGGCCTATATAGCCGGGAGGCGCGCCTATAAGTTTGGCGTATTCATGGCTCATAGAATATTCGGAGCAGTCGATTCTGATAAGCTCGTTTTCATTGCCGTATAAAAATTCGGCCAGCGCTTTAGCCAGCTCCGTTTTACCGACGCCGGTCTGGCCGGCGAAAATAAACGAACCGATCGGTCTGTTAGGATTGCGCAATCCTACATGCGCCTTTCTGATGGCTTGCGATACGAGCGAAACGGCGAAATTTTGACCGACTATTCTTCTGTGGATATATTTTTCCATGTTGATGAGGCGTTCGGATATATCCCAGCTGCCGTCGGATGAATCCTCCGATTTATTTAAAAGCTGTATCTGGTTATCAGGAGAATTTTTCGCGTCGTCGTCAACGGTTATCGTAACTTTTTTAATATCGAGCGAAGGATTGACTTTGATGCAAAGGTTGTATAGTTCCTGCTCGGCTATTTCGCCGAAAAGCGAGTAATTATTGTTGCCGAATACGAGCTGGGCTATCTCTTCGAGATAATTGACTATAGTCGTATTGATAACAAGCCTTTTATAAGATTTTTTATCGGTTATTTTAACGTTTTTAAATATTCTGTCCACTTCTTCATCGCTGAACTGACGAATCTCGACGAAGCGGTCAAGAGATTCGCAGAATTTCATTTTGATAGAACCCGGGCTCATTATTTGCACCTCGCTTTTTCAAATTCTAAGACGTCTGCTGCAATATCTTTTCTAAAGTGAATGTCTTTGAAATATACTTTTTCAACTTCGTTATAAGCTTTTTTTCTGGCATCGTTTATATTTGCCGCTATAGCTACTATATCGAGAGCGCGGCCGCCGGCCGTTACGAGTTTATCGGATGGATCGCGTCCGGTGCCCGCGTGGAACAACAGCAGGTCGTCCGACTCGCAAACGTTGCACGCGCCGCTTATAAGCATGCCCGTATTGTATTTCATAGGGTAACCGCCGGAAACAAGGACTACTCCGACGGTCGAGCGGGGGTCCCACTCGATATTTAATTTATCTGCTTTTCCTTCGCAAATAGCCAGCATTATTTCGACAAGGTCGGTTTTTAGACGGGGAAGTACCGCCTGGGTCGCCGGATCGTTGAATCTGACTAAAATTTCGACTACCTTCGGGCCGTTCTCGGTGAGAATAAGATCCATATATAGAGCGCCTTTGAGCATATATTTTTCTTTTTTCATGGCGTCTATGGTCGGCTGAAGTATTTTTTCGGTGATGGTTTTCATAATATCTTCGGATACGTGGGGATCGGGGGAATAAGCTCCCATGCCGCCCGTGAACGGGCCGCGGTCTCCGTCGTAAACCCTTTTATATACGCGGGTGGAAGTGGCGCTCAATATTTTATTTCCGTCGGTGAATGCCACTATTCCGGTTTCGGTTCCCGATACAGCTTCTTCGATAATAACGCAGTTTCCGGCTTCGCCGAAAGTTTTATCTTTCATTATTACCTGAACCGCAAGACGCGCGGTTATTTCGTCGCGGGCGATTATAAGGCCCTTGCCGGAATCCATGCCGTCGGCTTTAATAGCGAACGGCGGGCTGTTTCTATCGATATAATCGAAGGCTTCCTGCTCGTTTGAAAAAACGCCGAATTTAGCCGTCGGTATGTTATATTTGCTCATAAGCTGTTTAGCGAAAGCCTTTGAATTTTCGAGCTGAACCGAGGCTTTAGACGGGCCGAATATTTTAAGGCCCTCTTTTTCGAACTTATCGACAATGCCCTGCGCCAGAGCGACTTCTGGACCCACGACGCTGAGGCCTACATTATGCTTTTTAGCGAACTCGACGAGTTTATCGACGTGTTCCGCCGGAATATTAACGCGTTCGGCGAGCTGCTCTATACCGCTATTGCCCGTAGCGCAATAAACTTTTTTTACTAACGGCGACTGCTTGATTTTAGTGACTAAAGCATGTTCGCGTCCGCCGCGCCCTATTACTAACACATTCATTACAACACCTTCTTCATGAAAAGAGATGATTTTTCATTTTATGGATTTATTATAATCAAGTTTAAATATATTTGCAAGCTTTAATTAT
>CAYTCW010000154.1:0-9694 GCA_964436235.1 uncultured bacterium | reverse complement strand
AAATAACAGTGAACAAATCCATGCGGCGGTTGATTTTTAAAGCTCTTTATTAAGGCGGTTTTATTATCGATGGAGGCCGTTTTTATAAAATTAATAGTGAACAACAAGATTATTTTTAATGTTGTTAGTGTTAAAGCAATTTGCGTGCCGAAATATAGCGGCCTTCGGTTTGAAAGATGCGGCGCTTAAAATGGCTTGTTATCATGGCGTTTAAAGTATTAATTAAAAAGGCGGGTTTGAAATGAATAAATAAAACACACAAATATTTTTAAAGTATAAAAATATTTGTGTGTTTCGGTTGAATTGAAGCGATATGGTTATGTTTTCTTATTTAATAATTAAAAATGTATTAAAAGAAATGATCATAGATTAACTTAAAAAAATCGTCATTCTTCAATGCCCGATCTTTTCATTTCGTGGGCGAGCGTTTGATAGTTTTTATAGCCGAGAATCTTCGCCGTTTCAGATTTATTGCCGCCGCATTTCTTCAGCGCTTTTTGTATATATTTTTTTCTTAATTTTAAAGTAATGTCGTCGAGGTTGACCGGAAGCAATAAATCCGCGCCTGACCCGATATTTTCAGGCTGCCCGGAGTGGGTGAAGTAATTTTTGAATTCATCGGCGGTTACTATCGAAGAATCGGCCCACACGCAAACGCGGTGAATGGTGTTGTAAAGCTCGCGAACGTTTCCGGGCCACGGATAGTTTATAAGAAGCTGTTTAGCGTTAGCGGATAACTTTTTAGGCGTGTAGCCCGGGACTTTATGATTATTACTGTTTATTGCCGTGAGGAATTTTTCGGCCAGCAGCAAAATGTCTTCGCCGCGCTCGCGAAGCGGCGGAAGCTCTATGGTAAATACATTCAGGCGGTAATAAAGGTCTTCGCGGAATTTAGAGGCTTTTATGAGCTCGAGTAAATTTTTATGAGTGGCAGCTATTATGCGCACGTCAACTTTTGATACGCGGCCGTCGCCGACCCTCTGTACTTCGCCTTCCTGAATGGCGCGCAGCAGCTTGGTTTGCGTTTCAAGGCCGAGCTCGCCTATTTCATCGAGAAATATAGTTCCCCCGTCGCATTGCGAAAAGTAGCCCGCGCCTTCACCGAAAGCGCCGGTCCATGCGCCTTTCGACCAGCCGAAGAGCGTCGCGTTGGCGGTACTTTCCTGTATGGCGGCGCAGTTGAGCGTAAGCATTTTTTTGTCTTTTCGTAAAGATGCGCCGTGGATAGCTTTCGCTAAAAGCTCTTTGCCGGTGCCGGTTTCGCCTGTAATAAGGACCGGCACGCTGTGGTTGGCTAAGCGCCTGGTTTTAGACATGACCGATTCCATTATTTCGCTGTCATATATTATTTCGTCGTATTGCCTTTCGAAGTTTATGTTTTTAAGGAGTAATTCGCGGGCCTTCGCCGTTATTTCAGGAATGTATTCAGCGTCGATATTGAATTTGAGGTCGATGGTTTTAACTACCTGCTTTTTAGCCGCGGCGTCGTAATGCGATTGATAAAGCACCGCAGGATAGCGGGTTTTAGAAAGCAGCACCCAGATGGCGTTCATCTGGCCGGTGCCGGGGCTTGTATGAAAATGCCATTTGATCTTTTCGGCCGGATATTTTTTCTGGACGGCCGTGATTATTACCGTTACTATTTCATATATGCGGTTGTAATCGGTCGGATTGAGTAAATGCTCGTGAAATACGATAGTTTTTTGTTTCGCGTATTTTTTATTTATTAATTCGATATATTTGTTTTTATACTTTTCAAGAGGCTGACCGTTATTGTATATGAGGTGTATTTCGTCAAAATCGCAGCCATGCGTGGATTCAAGCAGCGCTATAACCGGGCCGTCTCCCTCGCCGAATTTAGGATCGCGGGCCACGGAGTTTAAATCATGTGTGCCGATCCAGCTGAGACATATTTTTTTCATAATTATCACCTTTCTGATTTTTACCCCTGCGCCCCGCCGTGTTTAATTTATTGATAGTTTGGTTATTACGGCCTGCAGGCGCTGTAATTTTACTTTAATATGGGAAATTTGTCAAGGATATATGATTCCTTATACATGATTCCGCATATTTCTAAATCACATCGAACGATATTAACATTGACTTTTGAAGACTAAAATGGTAAAGTATGTTATGATTTTTATTTATCCGCAGGCATCATAATTTCATAATTATGAGTTTGTCGGCCTCGATTCTTAAAAAAAAATCAATTTTTAGTATTGGAGTGGTTTTAATGAGAAATTTTTTCTTTAATCGTTTCGTTTTATTGTTAATGCTTGCCGCCTCGTTCACCTTCGCCGGATGCTCCGGCGGCGGAAGCGGTTTGACGGGAGATCCTTCAGGCGCATCCTCGGTGAGTTCAAAAGGTAACATCACCGTTTATTCCGGCGGAAGCCTCATAGTGCCTAAAAACCTTCCCGTGACGCTCACGAGCGAAACAGGCGCGCCCGGCATCAACCGCGCGCCCGCTAAATTCGACTACAGCATAACCTACGTCGCGCGCGCGATGCCCGTAATGGTCGCAGGACGTTCGGTTCATGCTAACGATATTATCATCAGGGGCAGCAAGGCATACATTTCATACAACTATGCCGGCGAAGTATTCGCTGGCGCAATTCAGGTGATCGACATATCGAACAAAAATAAACCGGCCGTGCTCAACGAGATTCAGTTCAAGGATGCCGACATCAACTGCCTTTTTTTAGATGAACAGGGTAACCGTCTACTGTTCGGCGTTTCAGCCAATCCCGACACCTGGGGATTCAACACGCCCGCGGCCGTCGGCATGATCAAGTTGAGTTCTATCAACGCTGAAGAAGTATATTCGAGCATAAAGCATCTGCCAAGTTATGCCGCGACGGGCATCTCTAAAAAAGGAAATAATTACTATGTGGGCGTAGGCGCTAAAGACGGCGGCATATCGGTGCTCGACGAATCTCTTAACGAAGTAGGATTTATGAGCTATCCAGACGTCCGCGACATCGTCTCATATAAAGACGGCCTGGCGGCGCTCGCCGGTAATACCGACAGCACTCGCGAAGCCGGGCTGTTAGTATTCAGCGATCAATATTCAGCATTTTCGCCCATAAGCGTTCCGGGTTTTTCGGCATACCATAAAGCCACCGTAGGCATGTATAACTCAAATGGAAAAATATTCGGCGACGAAGACGCCATAGCATTTCTGGGTCTTTCCGATCTTGGAATGAAGGTGCTTAAATTAAAGGGCGCCTCGGCCGAAACCGTTTACGAACTCGAAAACCCTGCAGGCTTTAACTACAACACAAACAGCGTTTCCTACGACAACGACTCCGTAACCAACGACAACTCGCAGTTGAAAGATAACGGCCTGGTATTCGTCGCCAACGGCGAGTACGGCTTCAGAGTGCTAAAGCTCAACATTAAATCCAAAGACGGCGACCCGTTCGCCGAAATCACGGGATTTCATAAACTCGAAGGCAGCATCTACGACAACAGGTTATTCTCAGTCAATCAAATTGAATATAAAGCCGGTTATTTAGTCGCCGCATGCGGCGAAAACGGCGTTAACATTTACCGCGTCGATAAAAAATAATACGCAGCGATAAACTGTTTTCCACAATACCACAACGGCGCAGCCGGAGTTTATGTTTTATGAGTAAACAGCCCCGGCCGCCCGTTTTTTATTTAAAAAATAAATATATCAAATAAATCAAAAAATTTCAGTCGTTGTAAATTAAGCGCTGATGTGGTATAATATGATAAGATTTTGTTGAATTGATTTTTGGAGATGCATATTGAAATTTTTAATTGATGTAAACATCGAGAAGCAAATAATCGAGGAATTAATTTCACTCGGACATGATGTTAAATGTATCGCGGAAATTGCTCCTGCAATGAAAGACATTGATATTTTTAAATTAGCCAACGCTGAAAACTTAATTATTATAACCAACGACAAGGATTTTGGCGAAATCGTATTCAGGCAGAATCTGATTTCAACCGCAATAGTCTTAATTAGAGTCAAATCACAATGTGTTGAGAAAAAAATCGAATTGATAAAAAACATTTTGGTGTGCGGAACCGAAAAAATCGAAAAACATTTTGTCGTGTTGTCCGAAAACAAGATCAGATTAATTAAAATGAGAATGGAGGCCTGACATGTCAGATGAACTGCTTGCAAGGATCACCGTCGATCCAGAAATAATGTTTGGTAAGCCCGTGATAAAAGGCACGCGACTCACCGTTGAACTGATACTCGAAAAATTGGGAAACGGCCAGTCGGAAGCCGACATAATATTGTCCTACCCTTTTATAACGAAAGAAGACATTCGGGCATGCATTATTTACGCGGCCAGAAGCCTTTCACTCGAAGAAATAAAATTAGTCGCCTGACGGTCGAACCCGAACGGCCGGGATTTATATTTTATCTTTCAAGATTATAAAACTGCTTATTATTAAGGCGGTATTTAGTGCATATTAACGAAGTTAACGATACAGGCGGCGCGATTCCGTACAGGCGGCTCGGTAAAACCGGATTTTTAGTTTCAGCGGCGGGTTTTGGCTGCTACAGGGTGGATATTGAATCTGAAGTTCACAGGGCCGCCATGGCCGAAGCGCTGCGTGCCGGCATTAATTTAATCGATACCAGTGCCAATTATATGGACGGCAATTCCGAATTATTGGCCGGAAGCGTTATCGGCGAATTAACCGGAAGCGGCGTTTTAAAACGCGGCGATATCTTCGTGGTGACCAAGGGCGGATATATACAGGGTAAAAATTATGAAATAAGCGCCGCCCGTAAAAAAGAAAACCGCCCTTACGCCGATCTGGTTGAATATGCCGACGGCCTGGAACACTGCATCCACCCAGAGTTTTTAGATGAACAAATTAGCGCGAGTCTTAAGCGGCTTAACTTAGAGTCGATAGACGCTTATCTTCTGCATAACCCCGAATATTATCTCATGCTGGCTGAAAAAAAAGGAGCAGGCTTAAACGAAACCCGCGCCGAATATTATTCGCGGATCGAAAAAGCCTTTAAATATCTTGAAACCGAAGTCGAAAGAGGCCGCATCAAATATTACGGAATAAGCTCGAATACTTTTATTTTACCCGCCGCGGCTTACGGCTTTACTTCGCTCGAGCGCGTTATTTCTATAGCCGAATCTATTTCGGCCGGTAATCATTTCGGCGTTATCGAATTTCCGATGAATTTATTCGAACGCGGCGCGGCGGTTGAAAAAAACCAGGGCGGCGCCATGACGCTTTTAGAACTCGCGGGTTTAAAAAATATTGGCGCGCTGGTAAACAGGCCGCTGAACGCTTTTTTCAGGGGCGCCGCGCTGAGGCTTGCCGATGCGCCCGAAATTAAACCGGCCTGGCACGAATCCGATTTCGCGGCGCTCGAAGTGCAGATAGACTCTGCTATAGGCCTTCTCGGTGAGCGCGAAGAAAAAATAATAAACCTCGCGCATAATTTATCTGAAGACGGTATCGAAAAAGCGCATGCCGTATTTAATAATATATTTATTTACAAACAACTAAATAAAAGATGGAAAGAATTTAAAACCGCGTCAGGGTTCGAATCGTTTATGAGTCAGTATTATTCTCCGCGCGCCGAATATTTCGGGTTTAATTTAAAAAACGGCGTTTTAAATAATAAAAAAATGGAAGACGAAATACTTAGTTGTATGGATTTTGCCGGCGGGCTTTTAGAAAAGATAGACGCTTATTTCAAGGCGCATAATTTTTTAACCGTTACCGGGATAAAAGAAAAATTAGCCTCGATGGCGCCGTTTTATTCCAATTTTTGCGGATTATCGGATATGGCCCTCGGCATAATTATTAATACGGCGGGCGTTTCGAGCGCGCTCACCGGAATGAGAACGCCGGGCTATGTAAAAAGCGCATTGAGGGCCCTCGCGCAGAGCGCCGGCGGGCCGCAAACCTGCTGGAAAACGCTGTGTGAATTATCTAATTATCAGTTAAATGAAATTTCCTCTTTATAGCCGAACCTCACGCTGTTATCGGTATATATCAGTTTTTCCGCGCGCAGTTCGTACCAGCCGATATCTAAGGCGGATTTTAAAACTTCGGGCTGCATGAAACTTTTAAGATCGCTGAATTTGGAAAAATAAATGAGCGCCGCGCGGGCTATGTCTGGAAGCCTTTCAATTTCGTCGCAGCGGCCGAAAATTTGAACGCCTTTTATATCTTTATAGTTTTTATAATTATCAGTGATTGCCGCGGATATATTATGATTTTGTAATATATTAGCGGCGTGAACGGTTTTAGCTACGGATATGAAATAGAAACTTTTATCGCGGCGCGCGAAAAAAACCGGCGTGGAACGCAGTTGTAGAGAAGAATTAAAACCGCCCGCCGTAGAAAGGCACATTACGCTTTTCGAATCGACATATTCGAATATGGAATTAAGAACGACGGGAACCGCGATCATCTTGATTCAAACGGCTTTATATATTTTTCGACTATCTCGTCGAAATCTTCGGGCGCGGTGTGGTGGTGCCATATCTGTTCAGGATAGACGACCATATTAGGCCCGTCGGCGCACATTGAAAAGCATCTGGCCTGAGTTACTTTAACCCTGTCTTTTATGTTTTTTGATTTAATATATTCTTTAAGCTTTTTATAAAGCGCGAAACTGTCGCCGTGTCCGCAGCATGGCGCCGCCGCGTCTTCTTTGATATTAGTGCATATAATAATATGCCTCTGAAATTTGATTTTATCGTCAATTATCATCATTACCCGCCTATATATCGGTATTGTATTGTATTGTATGGTATTTATTACCGCGCCAAAAAACAGAGAATAGTTATGAAAGATTTATTTTATATTAAAAATTCCATAACTATTCACTATTCACTGTTCACTATTATTAAGCACCCGGAATTATGGTGTCGTTGAAGTTGTCCATTATTCTTTTGCCGATCATGGTTTTTATTATACTATGGAAATCGTCGAATTTCATTGTTTTCTGCTCCGGCGTGCAGTAGCGGCGCCAGGTGATCAGCGATTCTTCGGCTTCCTTGCCGCCTACGATCAAAAGGTTCGGGCATTTTTTCTTCGCGTGGATGCGTATTTTTTTATTGAACGAATCCGACGAATCGTCAATTTCGACTCTTATAAAGTCGTTTTTAAGCACGCCGGCTATACTATGGCAGTAATCTAAAAATTTTTCGGAAACCGGAATTATAGTAGCCTGCACGGGCGAAAGCCACGTCGGGAAAGCGCCGCCGAAAAGCTCTATTAAAAAAGCCACAAAGCGTTCATGCGTCCCGAGAGGCGCGCGGTGTATGATATACG
Source organism: uncultured bacterium (assembly GCA_964436235.1). Lineage (GTDB taxonomy): Bacteria > Muiribacteriota > UBA9980 > UBA9980 > UBA9980 > UBA9980. The sequence continues at coordinate 2,395 of CAYTCW010000154.1, read as the reverse complement.
GCCTCTGCTTTACGCCGTTGGTGTCGGTGAATTCAAGGCCGAAACGCTCTGCCACGGCAAAATCGAGCTGCGTGGTCGAGGCCGTTTCTTCGCGGCCGATAACGTTTTTAACCTGGAAATCTATCTTTGGCCCATAGAACGCCGCTTCGCCTTCGTGTTCTTCGTATGCGATGCCGAGCTCATTTACTATTTCGCGTACTACTTTTTCTGAATGTTCCCAGAGTTCTTCGTTATTGACGAATTTTTCGGGCTTATCTTTCGAGTGCATCGACAGTCTTATCCAGAATTCGCCCATTCTGAATAGATCGTAGTAAAATTTATGAAGCTCTAAAACGCTTTTAAATTCCTGCTTTACCTGATCGTTAGTGCAGTATATGTGGGCGTCGTTCATGCACATTCCGCGCACGCGTAAAAGCCCGGACACCTGGCCCGATTTTTCGTAGCGGTAGTTGTTGCCGTATTCGGCAAGCCTGTAGGGAAGATCGCGGTAGCTTTTAGGCAGCGATCTGAATATCATGTGATGGTGAGGACAGTTCATGGGCTTTAAGTAATACTGCTCGTTTTCGTCGCAGATCATGGGCGGAAACATCGCGTCTTTATAATAAGGCAGATGGCCTGAAGTGTGATAAAGGTTTTCTTTGGTTATCTGCGGCGTGGAAACGCGTTTGTAGCCCTGTTTAAATTCCATTTCTTTGGCGAGTTTTTCGAGTTCGTCGCGGATGACGGTGCCGTTCGGTAGCCATAGCGGAAGGCCTACGCCTATTTCTTCGGAAACGGTGAATATTTCGAGTTCGTGTCCGAGTTTTTTATGGTCGCGCTGAAGCGCGAGCTCGCGGCGTTTTAAAAAATCTTCGAGCGCTTCGCGGTTTTCGAACATAAGCGCATAAATGCGCGTCATCATAGGGTTCTTTTCGCTGCCGCGCCAGTAAGCGCCGGCTATTCTGTCGAGTTTGAATGAGTCAACCTTTAATTTATTGGTGGCTTCTACATGCGGGCCTTCGCACATATCCATGAATGTGCCGTTTTTATAAAATGAAAATGAGCTTATATTTTGTTCTTTAGCCAGGTCGTTAAGGTATTCGATCTTAAATTCCTGTCCCATTTCACGAAGACGCTCTACGGCTTTTTCCTGAGGCAATTCTTCGCGTTCGAATTTCTGGTTCGATGATATTATTTTCTTCATTTCTTTTTCGATAGATTTCAGGTCTTCTTCGCCGATAGGCTCAGGCAGTATGAAATCGTAGTAAAAACCGTCTTCGATAGCCGGTCCGAATCCGAGCTTCGCGCCCGGGCGCACTCTTAATACCGCCTGCGCGAGAACATGCGCGGCAGAGTGCCGTGCGGTTTCCAGCTCGACGTTATGTTGTTTTTGCATTTTATGTTCCATTGTAATTCCCTTCCGTTCACTTATTATCGTTATTGATTTACTATCAATCAAGCGGCATTTTACCAAAAATATCTAAAAATGTCAAATTTCAATCCATAATCCACAATGATATCAATAAGTTCTTAATTATTTAAGGTGCGGGTCGTGTTTTTTTATGTAGTCGAGAATGTCTTTAGCGGCCTCGGAATAAGCCACTATTTTATCGTAGTCGAGTGGAACGTTGTTTAAATATTGAAGCACTAAAGCGTCGCCGTAATGCGTTTTCGGCAATATGCCTGAAAAAAAGAAGTTAAGAGTTTCGATCGATTCGCACATAAAATGGGTATTCGGGTCTTCGAGATTTAAAAACAGCGTTATCGAAGCGATATGCTTCATGCAAAGATCCCTTAAAATTACCTTTAATTCCTGCAGTATATCGGAACCGTACTTGACTACTATTATCTCGGCGGTTTCTTCGGTAGCGTAAACTCTGGTGTATATTACCGATTCTTTATATTCGAAAACTGGTCCGGAAGTTTCAGGTTTCAGGAAAATATTTTCAGCGCCTATGTTTTTATAAAGTTTTTCAAGCATCTGTCTGTGGGCGTCGGGCGCGTATATATTGACCGGTTCGGGTTTTTCGGTGTATTTAAAGCCCAGAACTACGCTTATTCTCTGCGTGCCGTCGCTGTCGATGCCTTTAAATTACCATGTGGCCGGGCTTGTCGCTAATTGTATTCCGCAGTCGTTGAGGCCGCATTTAAGGATGGTTTTTTGCGTGAACGGATGGTTGGCCACTGAGTATGAGTAAATGCCGAGAAGTTTATTTTTTTGAGGCAGGCTGAAAAGGCAGTCGGTAAGTCTTGTAAGACAGCCCTGGCCACGATATTCCGGGTTTACGAATACGAAGGTGTATTCGGCTACCGGCGATCCCGGCTCGGGGTAATGAAGCGCGGCGTGGCCCATGAATCTGCGGTCTTTAGTAATGGCTACCACCGATACTAATTCGCCGGTTTTATTCATTTCGAC
>CAYTCW010000153.1:6092-9705 GCA_964436235.1 uncultured bacterium | reverse complement strand
CGTATGCGCAGCATACGCAGTTTTATATTCAGGGAGAGTAAAGGGGGCACGGGGGCAAAGAGAGGGCCATTGGTCCTTTCTTGCCCCCGTCGCGGTCTTATAAATATTAAAGCACTGATTCGCAAATTTTTATGAATTTAGAAGCATCGAGCGAGGCGCCGCCGATGAGTGCGCCGTCGATAGTTTCGTCTTTCATGTATTCGGTTATATTTTCGGGTTTGACTGAGCCGCCGTACTGAACTCTGACTTTATCGGCTAAGGCGGGCGAATAAATGCCGGCCATGGTTTTTCTGATGAAATTTACCACGTCAACCGCGTCTTTTGCGGTAGCGTTTTTACCGGTGCCTATTGCCCATATAGGTTCATAGGCTATTACTATCTTTTCGGCGTCGGTTTCGGTTATGCCGGCGAAATCGGCTTTAAGCTGGCCGAGTATTTTAGATTCGGTCTTACCGGCCTCGCGTTCTTCGATAGTTTCGCCCACGCATAATATCGGCGTTAAATTATTAGCTAATGCGAATTTAAGTTTTTTATTTACCGATTCGTCGGTTTCATTATAATAGGCGCGTCTTTCGGAATGGCCGATTATAACAAATTTAACGCCGAATTCTAAAAGCATAGCGGGCGCTATTTCACCGGTGAACGCGCCTTCTTTTTCGAAATTCATATTTTGCGCGCCGATTGAAAAGTCGGTGCCGGCGAGCTTTTCAGCTGCCTTGAATATCGAGGTGAAAGGCGGGCAGATAACGGCTTCCACTTTATTTTTATCGAATTTAGTAAAATTGGACTTAAATTCGTCTATAAATTTAACCGTGTCGCCGAAGGTTTTATACATCTTCCAGTTGGCGGCGAATATTGGCATTCTTTTACGCATTTTTAATTTTCACCTTTCAAATATAATTGCCCCTGTAAAATTACTTAATTATTAATGTAATAAAGGGCCAGAGAATAGAGAAAGATTTTTTTAAAATTAAACAGATTGTTAAAAATATCAAAAATCAACAATTATTCACTATTCACTGTAAACTATTCACTAAATTAATGGCATGAGCCCGAGCACGAGCATGAGCCGCAGGAGGTTTTTTCGGTAAGCGCGGCCACGCCGGGAAGGACTTTGCCTTCCATAAATTCGAGCGAGGCGCCGCCGCCCGTCGATACGTGGGTCATTTTATCGGCCACGCCGGCTTTTTCAACGGCCGCCACGGAATCGCCGCCGCCGACTATCGTCGTCGCTTTCATTTCCGATAAGAGTTTAGCTACGTCGAATGTGCCTTTAGCGAATTTATTGACTTCAAATACACCCATCGGCCCGTTCCAGATAATAGTTTTAGCGTCTTTTAAAACGCTCTTGAAATATTCGATGGATTTCGGCCCGATGTCGTAGCCTGCCATATCGGGAGGTATCGAATTGATATCTACGATCGATTCGGGCGATTCTTCCTTCATTTCAGCCGCTATGACGGCGTCTGTCGGAAGTATTATTTCTTTATTGAGTTCTTTAGCTTTTTTAATGATATCTTTAGCCACTTCGAGTTTATCGTTTTCCACGAGGGATTTGCCGACTTCGACGCCCTGCGCTTTTAAGAAGGTAAAGGCCATGCCGCCGCCGATAACGAGTTTATCGACGATTTTAAGGAGATTTTCGAGCACTTCGATTTTAGACGAAACTTTAGCGCCGCCGATTAAAGCGTAGAAAGGCCTTTCGGGGTTTGAAAGCGCTTTTCCGATTATAGCGATTTCTTTTTCCATTAAAAAGCCTGCTATAGCGGGGCTCAGGAATTTAGTGACGCCTTCCGTCGAAGCGTGCGCGCGGTGGGCCGTTCCGAAAGCGTCGTTAACGAATATATCGCCCCATGCGGCGAGTTGCTTAGCGAATTCGGGGTCGTTAGCTTCTTCGCCTTTATGGAAGCGCAGATTTTCGAGCAGGAGTATTTCGCCGGCGTTAAGCGATTCAACGAGGGTTTTTACTTCGCCTCCAATGCAGTCGGGGGCGAATTTAACGCTGACGCCCGGAAGCAGTTCGGCGAGGCGGTCGGCCGCGGGTTTCAATGAAAATTGCGGATCTACGGCGCCTTTAGCTTTGCCGAGATGCGACATTAAAATGATGCGGGCGTTCGATTCGAGAAGGTTTTTAATGGTAGGCAGCGTTGCGCGTATTCTTGTGTCGTCGGTTATTTTTCCGTTTTTGATAGGCACGTTGAAATCAACTCTGACAAGAGCTCTTGCGCCGTTGAAATCGATGTCTCTGACCGTAAATTTATTCATTGGATAGTTACCTCCATAATTTAGTTTTGTTGCCGGCAAAAATCTTATCTCCGCTCGCTGTCCGACGGACAAGGATGTACTAGTGCAGAGCGCGCCACGGATGGCAAAGCGCTCTGCCTCGGCGCCTCTGGCGCCTGCGTAGGCTTCGCTACGAAAAATTTTTGCCGGCCTTCACAATTGATTAATTAATTTCGTTTACTATAGTTATATCATTATAACTTGCAAATAAAGAAGAAAAGCAGAGGCCGAAGCCCCTGCTTTTATAAAGTGTTATTTTATATTATTTTTTGGTATCCATGAATTTGATGAGGTCGCGCACGCGGCATGAATAACCCCATTCGTTGTCGTACCAGGCAAGAACTTTGATGCATTTGCCGTAGGTAACTTCTTTGTCGCCTTCCATTCTTTTTTCGCCGGTAACGTAGGTGAGAGTAGAATCGAATATCGAGGAGTTTTCGTTCATGTAGTAGTCTTTAGAAACGAGTTCTTTTTCTTCGTAGGCCAGAACGCCTTTTAATTCGCCTTCAGCGGCTTTTTTCATAGCTTCGTTTATCTGTTTTTTGCTGGCTTCTTTTTTAAGATTGCACACTAAATCTACTACCGATACGTTAGGCGTCGGTACTCTCATTGCGAATCCGTCTAATTTACCTTTCATTTCGGGGATAACAAGCGATATGGCTTTAGCCGCGCCGGTGGTCGTCGGAACCATCGACATGCCGGCCGCTCTCGCTCTGCGAAGGTCGCCTTTTTTATGCGGCAGGTCGAGTATGGGCTGATCGTTTGTATATGAGTGTATAGTGGTCATAAGGCCGTTTTCGATGCCGAAATTATCTAAAAGCACCTTTACTACGGGCGCGAGGCAGTTGGTAGTACAGGAAGCGTTCGATATTACGTGATGATTAGCGGGATCGTATTTATTTTCGTTAACGCCCATAACGATGGTCAGATCTTCGTTTTTAGCGGGAGCTGAAATTATTACTTTTTTAGCGCCGGCTTCGATGTGCGCTTTAGCTTTTTCTTTATCGGTGAATAAACCGGTCGATTCGACTACGTATTCAACGCCGAGAGTTCCCCACGGCAGTTCTTTAGGTTCTTTTACTTTAAGGACTTTGATCGATTTGCCGTTTACTACTATTGAATCTTCGGTGTGAGATACTTCAGCGGCGAATATGCCGAGGATCGAGTCATATTTTAAAAGGTGAGCGAGGGTTTTAGGATCGGTAAGATCGTTAACCGCTACTATGTCGATGTTTTTGTCGTTAATGCACGCGCGGAAAAAATTTCTGCCTATGCGTCCGAAACCGTTGATACCAACTTTAATTGCCATTTTTTAACTCCTCCAAAATTT
>CAYTCW010000153.1:3992-5992 GCA_964436235.1 uncultured bacterium | reverse complement strand
TATTAAGGAAAAGGCAGGTCTAAACCTGCCTTTTCGAGTCTATTCAGGTATTATTTAGTGTTAAGCGAGTTAAGTTTTTCTTTCCAGTCCGGCGTATCGTCGTCGGTGTCGTTATCGTTTTCGCGGTTAATTTTATTGACTAAGTCTTTATCTTTAGACGAGTGATGGTTCGATGACGAACCGCCGCTCTGATGATGGCCTGAAGATGAAGACGAAGACGAGGTCGGGGCCGCATTAGTGCGCATGGAGAGTTTGATTTTGCGTTCGCCCATATTTACTTCGATAACTTTAACTTTAACCTGTTCTCCGGCTTTTACGACATTTTCAACTTTTTCGACGCGTTCGTCGGCGAGCTGTGAAATGTGTATCAAACCTTCGATGCCGTCGTCGAATTCGATGAAAGCGCCGTATTCCTGGATGCTTTTTACTTTGCCGTCGAGCATTTCACCGCTGTCCATTTTTTCTTTATAGGCGATGAGCGGGTCCTGCGCGAGCTGTTTAACGCCGAGGCTTATCTTTCTGTTGTCTTTATCGATGTTTAATACTAATACTTTAACAGTTTCGCCTTCTTTAAGAACTTCTGAAGGATCGGAGAATTTTTTATTCCACGATAGATCGGAGGTATGAAGCAGGCCTTCTACGCCTTCTTCTACTTCGACGAAAGCGCCGAACGAAGCAAAATGCGTAACTTTACCTTCTACCGTAGCGCCTATCGGGAAGCGGGTTTCGATATCGCTCCACGGATCTTTGGTCAAGTGTTTGTAGCTTAACGCTATTTTCTTTTCAACGGGATTGATTTCGATTATTTTAACTTTGACCGGATCGCCGGTTTTCAGCATTTCGTTAGCGTGGTTCAAACGCTTGGTCCATGACAGGTCGGATATGTGAATGAGGCCTTCTATGCCTTCTTCTAATTCGACGAAAGCTCCGAATTTTTTAACGTTGGTAACTTTGCCTTCGACTATATCTTCGACTTTGAATTTAGTTTCGACCATTGTCCATGGATCGATATGCGTCTGTTTGATGCCGAGATTTATCTTTTTAGTTTCGAGGTCGAGTTTTAAAACTTTAACTTCGACCGTTTCGCCGACTTTTAATAATTCGGACGGATGGTTAATTTTTTTAGTCCATGAGATATTGGATATGTGGATAAAACCTTCGATGCCGTCTTCTAATTCGACGAATACGCCGTAGTTTAATATCGATTTGATCTTTCCGTTGGTTATGGTGTTTTCAGGGTAAGATTCGGTAACTTTTTCCCATGGATCTTTAGTGACCTGTTTAACGCCGAGTTTTATCTTTTTAATTTCGAGATTGATGTCTAATACTTTAGCGCTGATCTTCTGGCCGGGTTTAAAATCGTTAGGGCGCGTTCTTCCTGACCATGACAGGTCGGAAACATGGATAAGCCCGTCCACGCCGGGTTCTAAAGTAGCGAATACGCCGTAATCGGCGGTATTTTTAACCGTGCATTCGTATATTTCGCCGATTTTATATTTATCGCCGACTTCTTCCCAAGGGTTTTTGGAAAGCTGTTTGATGCCGAGGCTTATTTTTTTAGTCTTGCGGTCGAGTTTTAATACTTTGCAGGTTATTTCGCTGCCGATAGAGGCGACGACGTCGGCGGGGTTTGAAACATGGCCGTAGGACATATCGGTGATATGAAGCAGGCCGTCGATGCCGCCGATATCGATGAAAGCGCCGTATTCGGTGAAACTTTTAACGGTTCCGGTAACCGTGCTTCCTTCCTGGAGCGTCGAAAATATTTTATCGAGCTTGATATTTTCTTCGGCTTCGACAAGTGCTTTACGCGACAGTATTATATTATTGCGTTTTTTATTGACTTCGAGTATTTTGAAATCGTAGGAGTTGCCGATGTAGTCAGCAGGTTTGCTGTCTCTTCTGTCGAGAAGCTGGGAGCTTGGAACGAAGCAGCGGACGCCTTTATAGTAAGCTTCGTAGCCGCCTTTGGTGGCTTTGATAACTTTAGCTTTAATAGG
>CAYTCW010000153.1:0-3892 GCA_964436235.1 uncultured bacterium | reverse complement strand
TTTTTCGTTAGCTATCGCTTCATTAGCTATCGTTTCGTTACCTGTTGTTTCCATCAATTTCACTCCTCATATTGCCTGAATTAAATTTATGTCCGTAAGGCGAATAATCCTGACAGACGCCCCGATTGAAAGGGTTGAAAGTACGCCGGCGTTCGTGTTACCCGTTTAATCGCCAACTTTTAACCGCCCGGCGGGCGCATATTTTGCCCGCGGTTATTTTATGTTTCTCTGCGATAAAAATAAAAATAACATAAAAACATAAATTATACTTTAGTTTTAAGTTAGTCAAGTAACAAGATTATAAATTTTGATATATTATATCATAAAATGGAGGATTTGTCAATTAAATCTTCATTGCGGTTTTTAAATTAAGAATATCATATTCGAAAAACTTTAAAAATTATAACTATTTAATTGTCGGGACTTTTTTTATAACAGTTATTTACAAAATATTTTTTATAACGAAATAAAACGAACGAGAATCGGTTGTAAAAATAGTTCAAATGAGCGGCCTGATACGCTTATATATGATTTCCGAAACATAGCTCACTATGACAGCCGTGATCGTTCCGCTCACGGCGAATAGTGAAAATCCGAAATAGAAAATCTTTTCTAAAGGCATCGGCTGGCTCAGGTAATAAATGTTCATAGCGTAAAGATAAGGAAGGCCCACGGCGTATATAACGAGCTGGCCGGCCATGACGGCTATGAATATATTTTTGAAAGTAGCTTCTTTGAGTATTTGAAAAATGCGGCCCGTGGTGTATGCGGCAAAAACGAAACCTATCAGAAAGCCGAATGACGGCTGAAATACGTAAGTGATGCCGCCGCCTTTAGCAAAAACAGGAATGCCTGAAAGACCGGTAAATATATAAACTAACTGCGACAATGCTCCGTAGTAGGGGCCGAGCAGGATAGCCGCGAATGAAACGAACATAACCTGCATCGTGACCGGAACGAAGGGAATCGGTATTCTTATAAAAGCCCCGACAGCCGTGAGAGCGGCAAATAGCGCCGATAAAACCAGCATTTTAGTTTTGGAATTTTTCACTTTACACCATTTTCAAGAAAAATTAGTTTGATATTACAAAGGGATTTTTATCATGTGCTGAATATGAACGCGCTAAATATAAGCCGCTGGAATAACGTTATTTTTGGCGTCTAACGGCAGTAATTTATCGTACATGCATATCAATCCGCCCTCGGCGCGGTTAATTCCGGGAATTTTGTCGAGTTCGCTGAAATTAGAAATGTCTTCTTTTCGCGGATTAGCGGTTTTTTTGATTTCAAGCGGATAAAGCATTCCGTTCTGCTCTATGATCAGATCGATTTCCCTCATATCTTTGTCGCGATAATAATAAAAAGGCGGATCGGTTATTCCGGCATTGTAATAACTTTTTAAAATTTCGGCCACCACGAAAGTTTCGAAAAACGCTCCCGCCATCGAGCCTGCTTCGAGAACTTTGGCGTCGTTCCATTTAGTCAGATAAGCGGCAAGGCCGGTGTCCAGAAAATAAAGTTTCGGCGTTTTTATGGCGCGTTTCGTTATGTTGTTAAAATAAGGCCTGAGCAGATAAACTATCTGTGACGCGACGAGCACGGAGAGCCATCTTTCGGCGGTAGGCGGGCTGATCCCTACGTCCCTGGCGATATCGCTGTAGTTTAACATCTGCCCGGTGCGCGCCGCAAGGGCGGTTAAAAATTTTATAAAGGCCAGTTCGTCGCCGACCTGCGTAAGATCGCGAACATCTCTTTGAATATAAGTTTTAACGTAAGAAGAATAAAACAGCTGCCAGCCGGTTTTTTTATTCTGCATGGCCGGCATTGCTCCGCGATGGATTGATTCAAACGTTTCACGGTATCCGGTTTCGCTCAAATAACGCCCGCGCTTTGAAATGTAATCGCCTGAAGGCAGAAACGGCGCGTTAAAACTCGCGCCCTTTATCTCGCGCAGCGAAAGGCCCTGCAGATTGATTATTCCGACGCGGCCCGCAAGCGAATCGCTTATATTTTTCATAAGGTGAAAGGCCTGCGAACCCGTAAGGTATATTCGGCCTTTCGCGCGGCCGGCATCGGCTTCCATTTTTATATAAGCGAACAGCCCGGGCGCATATTGAACCTCGTCGATGATCAGCGGCGGCCTGTGCTTTTTAAAAAACAACCCCGGCTCGTCGCGTGCGGTCATAAGTTCCGACGGATCGTCAAGAGTGACATATTCCGCGCGCGAGCTTCCAATATGTTTCAATAGCGTGGTTTTTCCGACCTGATGGGGCCCGGCGACAAAAACCACGGGAAAACCGGCGGCCGCGCTTTTAACGGCTTTTTCAACATGACGGTTGATATATTTCATATAAACTCTCCGACTAATTAAACATCTAATGTTATTATAGTCGAAATTTAAATTTTTGTCAACTTTTATAATTATGTCATTATGGATAAAAAGTCTGATAAACCGTCAAAAATTATAAATGTCGCAGGAGCCGGGACGGTTTCAAGCGGCCATTTTTCAATATCTCAATATTTTGGAGCCCTGACAGAATCAGAAAATGATCCCGCCAGACTGAAAAAATTAGCCGAGATCTTTTCAGCGCTCGCCGAATACGCCTCAAAAAAAGCAGCGCTTTTGAAAGCGATGAATAAATTTTAAAATTTTCATCGTATTATTTTTGAGCGATTGATAACTACTTTTCCGTCATGGCTGCGAAGTTGTCTCAGCGTCAGCCGTTTTAATAAGTTATTTGACTAACGGTGATAAATTGGCTTCTTATTAAAACTTACCGTTTCAAAAATTCTTCAGTCGCGCTTAAAATCTCAAATATCCTGCCGTCGTCGGAATCGGCCGTCCTGCCGGTCAAATTATCGAGCCATCTTTGAGGAATGCCGGACTTGCCGTGCAGCGCGCCGAGCACCGAGCCGACTACCGCGGCGATAGTGTCATTGTCTCTTGTGTCGTTTACGGCCCTTATGATGGCGTTTTCGAAATTATCGCCGTGTTTCATCAAAATATATATCACGCAGGGAACCGTTTCAAAAAGATAGGCGCCTGAATACCATCTGTTGCACGCGTCGAGCACGCTCAGATTTTCGTTATACGCATTTCTTACAACTTTATCGAGATATCCCCATAAGGTGCCTCTATAGCCGATGTTAGGTATGCATCTCGGGTTATAATCTTCCCTGATCTCGAATTCCTTCAGTGTCTCGATGAATTTATCGAGCCAGTACATCGGTTCGGGCGCTTTTTCCATATCCATAACTTCCCATATCAAATTAACCAGCGCTAAGCAAGAGGCGATCGCTACTGAATCGTTGTGCGTCGTCATCGAGCATAAAGCCGTATCGATCCATAAATTTCCTTCATCGCTTTTCAGATGCGGCAAAATTATCGGTGAAATTCTCATCAGTGAACCGTTTCCGGCTGAATCCGGCCCGGCTTCGTGCCATTTTTTGCCTTTTTTACTATTTACGAGGAATTCCTTGACCGTTTTTCCGAGGCCGAATATTTTTTTGCCGTTGAACGCGGCGGCCACATTTTCCGGAATATAACGCCCGTCTTTTAAAATTTGCTCTAAGGTCCATATGCTGAACTGAGTGTCGTCGGAAGGCAGGCCTTTTTTTTCGCCGTTTCTGCCGGCAAGATAATCGGTTATTTCGCCGTGCTTCACGCGACGGTCGGCCGGCAGCATGCTTTCGCTCGTGTTGCCGAGGCCGTCTCCCACGGCGCCGCCGAGTATCATGCCTTCGATCCTGTCAAATTTAATGTTTTCTTTAGGTTTAACGGGCGCGTTGAATAATTCGGAATTTTTAATATTGATCTTGCCGTTTTTCATCAGGTCTTCGAATATCTCTTTATTATTAATGACTTTCACCTCTATGTTAAATTAATTAAATT
>CAYTCW010000152.1:8119-9724 GCA_964436235.1 uncultured bacterium | reverse complement strand
GAAATAGACGTTTACAACACGAAAAATATTTTAGTTAAGTTAGCGCTTATGGGGTTAACAGGGGGGAGAAAGGGTTGCTAACCTTTTCTCCCCCCTGTTTTAAAAAAATTAAACTGAATTAATAAAATAAAAATTACGACTAAAAATTAAATTATTTTAATTTTTTATTTTTTATTTTTTTTTGCGGCCCATAGTATCGATAGACTTCTTTGAGCAGGCTTGATAAATTATGGTAAGCGATTGAAAAGAAGAAAAAAATACCTTGCTTTAAAAACTTCATATAATTAGGCGTTATTTTAAGCAGCGAATAAACGCGGGGCAGCGACATGTAAAATTTAATATTAGCGTAGAGCATTATATAAGCGAACATGATCGGCGATACATTTGCCAGATTGAAGTATCGATTGAAGTAGTGGTATTTCTGGGTTCCTTTGCATGCATCGTGTGATTCGGACTGGTAGAATGTTTCGCTCAGTTCGGTGAAACCGTGGGGGTTGACGGAGAAAAAGAGTGCATGGTGCAATTTTGAGCGCACGGCGAAATCGACGGTTCCCATCATTTCGAAGTAAGTTTCGCCGGGGAATCCGAGCATAAAAAAGCCATTGACGATAAAGCCCATTTTTTCGGCCATTTCAATAATTTTTTCGGCTTTTTCAACGTTAACGCCTTTACGCATGAGTTTTTGAAGGCGCGGGCTGGCGCTTTCGATTGCGAATGTGAGGTTATAGGCGCCGGATTCTTTCATGGCTTTAAGGGTATCTTCGGTCATTATATCGGCGCGCAGGCCGTTAGGAAATGAAAACAGCACTTTAATATTGCGCTCTTTGAGTAACTGTGCTATTTTAACTATACGGGCCGGGTAAAGGTTATAAATATCGTCGATAACCTGAAATTCTTTTATTTTATATTTTTTATGAACGATTTCGATTTCATCGACGACGTTTTCAGCGGATCTGAACCGCGGTTTTTTACCGAATATGCGGTGGCAGTATATGCACTGGTAGGGGCATCCGCGGCTGGTAAATATGGTCATATAGCGATCTTCGCTATGCCATATATTCATATCGAAGTATTTCTGGTACTCGTCGATTTCGATTAAGTCCCAGGCTGGAAACGGCAGGCTGTCGAGCTTATCGATTGCTGGGCGCACAGGGCCGCGCACGATTTTAAAATTACCGGATTTTTTATCGGTAACTTTAACGACTGCGCCTGCCGTGCCGGCGATTTCTTCGCCTTTAGAGTATTTTTCGATAATTTCGATAAAAGTATGTTCGCCCTCGCCGAGAACGGCGATATCGGCTGCCGTCTGCGCGAAAATAGAAAGCGGGCTGGAAGTGGCGTGCGGTCCGCCGACGATAACGAGGGGGCGGCCGGCTGATGATTTAGCGCGCGCGATTAAATCGGGCAGAAGGAAAGCCTCGCAGGTAAGCGTCGAAAAGCCGACGAGATCGGGTTTAAATTCGGCGAGGGTTTGATCGTAATTATCTCTGATAAGAAGATCGACGATTTTAATATCGGCGCCGCCGAATTTTTCACGCGCGCAGGAGGCAAGGTACATAATGCCCATGGGCGGAGCGACTCTGTTATATACGTAATTTTCGTGCA
>CAYTCW010000152.1:2677-8019 GCA_964436235.1 uncultured bacterium | reverse complement strand
AATTAATTATTAAATCCGGTCAATATTAATTGTAGCACAACTTATCGCTATACAAAACTTTTTCTCTCAAATTTATCGAAATCGCCGCCGCCGGCCTCTATATAAATCTGGTGCTGGCGGTCGCAGTAATGGCGGGCAGTTTCGGGGTCCGGGTGCAGTATGCAGAATTTCTCGCAGCGCAGCCGGCTTATTTGTTCTGAAAACCAGTTGATCCGTTCGGCTTTACCGGCAAGAGCGGGTTCGTCTTTAAAGTAGCCTTTAACGCGATAGCCGAGGTTGGTATAAAGGCAGGACTCGCGGGTGCCGTGAAAATTATAATAATCCATAAAAGTATAGAACATCTTTTCGACGCCGTATGATTCGGGTTCTTCGAATATAGCGGAGCCCGGCTCTATTTGAACGGGATAGGTAGTCAGCCAGCGCACGAAGTTATATTTTTCTTTAATATCGGCTATTAAATTTGAAGTTTCGTTTAAATCGTCCTCGGTTTCGAAGGGGTTACCGACGGTAAAAAATACAAGGAATCCGACGCGGCTTTCTTCGAGGTAATCGAGCGTATTAAAGAGTTCGGCGTTAGTAAAGCTGTATCCGCGTATTTTATCGCGCACGGAGTCGCTGCCTGATTCGGCGGAAATTGCGATAGCGGAGTTTCTGCCATGGAAAGTTTTGCCGAACTCATCTATAAATTCGCGTGTCGGCAGGCCCCATGACTCGAAGAACATTTCAATTTCAATTCCGCGGTCTCTAATACGGCGAAAAAGATCTATAAAATATTGGGGTTTATCGGGGTAAGGATCGGTGCAAACGATAACCTGGTCGAAGCCGTATTTTATAATTTCTTCGATCGAATCGCACACTTTATCGATCGAGCGCATAATAACGGCGCCGGAGCAGTTCATTTTAATCTGGTTCTTCTGTCGTCCCGCGCAGAGTTTACACTCGGTAGGACAGCCGCGCCCTATGAATAATGGAATATGATAAGCGCGCACGGGCGTTATTTTAAGGTTATCTTCACGCGATATCCTTTTAGAGTAGGCGACATTGAGGCGGAAGCTGTTTTTATAAGTTTCGTAATTATTAAGCAGCGCTATATTAGTAAAATTTAATTTATCAAGATCGGCGTTGGAAGCAAAAAATACTTCTTTATTGCAGACGACTTCAAAATCGCCGTCCGGCCGGTATTTTTTCCAGAGCAGATTATCTACATTAGATAAATCTAATTTATCTCGCCCGCCGGGGCATGCGACGGCGCGTTCGAGAATTGGCAGTATCGAAGATTCGCCGTGGCCGTGCACGAGCGCGTCAATTTCTTTAACTTCGCTAATGATTTCATCGGCGAAATAAGAAGCGGTAAATCCGCCGGTTACGATAATTATATCTGGAAAGCGTTTTTTAACGGCGCGGATCACTTCGATAGCGTCATAGGACTGCGGATGCCAGAATATAGGCACGGCGACGACCTTCGGCGCGGTTTTTTCGATATAATCGAGAATCGAAAAATCGTTATCGCATATCCATTCGATGCCGAGGTGGACTATTTTTGTTTTATAACCCGCCGCATGAGTGATATCGGCCAGCGCGAACAAGCCCATCGAAACGAAGTTAATGAACATATATTCATCGAAGGGTTTGTAATAATTCGAAAATTTAGGGACATGAAGGAATAATATATCTAATTTTTCACTCATTGCGCACCAGCTTTTTTTATGTATTTATATGAATAAGCGATCGATTTATCGACAAAATACTTTTGCCCGAAAAACCGGCCCGCGTTATATCCGGTTTCAAATAAAGAACACTTTCAGATCATATATGGCATGTGTATAAACCGCTATGGCATAGCCTCTCATAAAATATAGCATGGATAATATTATACCGGCTATAAAGCGGAAAATAAATGAAACCGCGTCGAATTTATCGCCGAGCTCTCCGACGTAATGAAAGGCGGAAAATATCAAAGCGGCCCAGAATATAGCAAAAACGGCGGCGTATATAGTTTTAAGATTAAGATATTTAGTAAAAATAAAAATAAAAAAAGTGATTAAAAGATAGCGGAAGACGAATTCTTCGTATATACCCGCGCCTATAGAGGCTATCACGCGTTCGACCGGGCCTAAATGATAGACGGCCGGCGCGGCGAGGGCCACTTTTTCGGTAAGCCTGATAACTACCGGACCGAGCGCGAGCGCGTAAACGAAAGACTCGGCGAACATATAGACGAAATAAATCGGATATATGGTTTCATTAGCGGTTTCTTTATTGGAAAATACTATATATGCGTAAATGCTGATTATAATAAGAGTAAAGCCTATTATGGTTTTAATGCCGATAAGGTTGAAAAAAAGTTTAACTATAACGTCGGCGCCGTTACGAATGGGAGTCGCCGAAATCAAAACGAGCGCTTCATATATAATAAGAAGCGGCAGCACGAATAAAAAATTATAAACCGGCTTTTTAACGCAGTCGAAATAGCCGTCTTTGCGGGGCCCGGTTGCAGCCATAGCGGCGGCGGCAGGCGGCATTGTCCCGTTCATCACTTCAATTCGACGAGAGTCACTCCGTAATCGCCCTCGCCGATCTTACCTCCCCTGAAAGATTTAACGAGCCTCGATTTACGAAGATAGTTTTCTACGGCTGCTTTCAGAGTAAGCGTGCCCTTGCCGTGTATTATTCGAACCTCGTCGAAGTTAGAGCCTGAGGCTTTTATAAGGTATCTTTCGAGCGCGGCGAGACCGTCTTCGCAATTGAGTCCGCGCAGATCGAGTTCCATTTTAATATCCTGCCCGACGGGTTTATAAGCGATAATTCCGCGGCCTTCGAAATCTTCGATATTTTCGTCGGTGCCCGATATCATCGAAAACTTGACCCACATCTGCATTTTATTTTTAAACTCTATTTTAACCTGGCGTTTGCGCAGATCTATTTCTTTAATAATGCCGCTTAAATTGAGCTTTTCGATCGAAACGAAATCGCCCTCGCCGTAATTAAAGCCACCGGCTGTAGCGGCCGCCGAAAAATCTTCATCAGCGGAGCCTTCTACGGTTCCGTTTAAATTACGGCCGCCCGCATCGCCGGCTAAAGTTTGCGCCGGCTTATTATCGCGCCTAACTCCGGGGGTAAAAATAGCTTTCTTTTCTTTATTGATCTCACCGGCAAGCTCAACCCGTTCTTTTTTTGATTCAGCTGCATTTTTCAACGCGAGCGAGTTAACTTTATTAAGTAATTGTTTATATTTTTTTTCAAATTCTTCGCGCAGCGTTTCTTCTATTTCGGCGTTAGTCTTATTGAATTTTTTTTCACGCTCGATAGCGGCCGCTTTAATTTTTTCGATATTAGCTAATTCGGCCTCTATTTTTTGCATATTAGCCTTAAGCCCGCCCGAATAAGTTATGAGTTCTGATATAAGCTGTTCGTAGCTGAGTTCGTTTTTATCGAGAAACTCGCGCGCCTTATTTATGATAAAAGACTGCAATCCGTAATTTTTAGCTATATGCACGGCATAGGAAGCGCCCGGCACGCCCATCAGCAGACGATAAGTCGGTCTTAAATTTTTAACGTCGAATTCGAGCGAACCGTTAACCGCGTTTGGAAGCGAGTAGGCGTAATTGACGACGCCGGCAAAATGCGTGGTTATAATCGAGCGCACCTTCATTTTAGATAAATGCCACATTATCGCGCAGGCGATAGCCGAGCTATAATTAGGCGCCGAGCCGCTGCCGAGCTCATCGAGTAAAACGAGCGTCCGTTCAGGGTTTTTAATTTGCGATACCATGAACGATAAAAATTTAATATGCGCGGAAAAAGTTGAAAGATTGGCCGCTATACTCTGCGAATCGCCTATATCGACGAATATTTTATCCATATAGGGTATAACGCTCGACGGGTCGGCCGGCACGGGAATTCCGGCCTTGACCATAAGGCAGAACAGCCCGATCGATTTGAGCAGAACTGTCTTTCCGCCGGCGTTGGGGCCGGATAACAGCAATATATGCTGCTGTGCGCTCAATTTTAAATTAAGCGGAACTATTCCGTCGTGTAACAGAGGGTGCCTGCCGTTAATAATTTCAAGCTCGCCTTCCATGGACACTTTAACATTCTCGCAGTTTTTATTTGCGGCAAAAGCCGCTATGGCGCAGTACATATCCAACTGAAACGCCGTGTAAAAAGACGATATAAGCGTATTAATTTCGGGCCGGATCGAATCGTTTAAAACCGCTATGATACGGCTTATCTCCGCCGACTCGTTCTCTTTGAGCTCGCGCAGTTTGTTATTTTCGGCCATTATGCTCAGCGGCTCCATAAAAACGGTGGAGCGTGTCTGCGAGTAATCGTGGATAATGCCTTTAACGCGGTCCTGCAGCGACGACGGCAGCGGTATGACGAAACGGCCGTCGCGGATGGTAACGTAATCCTGCGGCATATTGGAGCGTTCTTTGATTTTATTGATAAGTTCCTTCAATTTAGACTGGACGCGCCCCATGAGTCCCGCTATTTCGCGGCGTATAGCGGCGAGTTTAGGCGAGGCCTCGTCTTTAACCGCGCCGTCCGAATCGATAGAGCGGAATATTTCGGAATAAATACCCTTAAACGAGGGCACAGCCTTAATAAAATCCCATAAAATGCGGTACTTTTGCTGATGCTTATAAACTAAGCTGCGTATTTCGGTAATGGTAAATAAAGCCTGTGCCAGCTTATAAAGCAGCGGCGGTTCGATGAAATAGCCTTCGATCTTAAGTTTTCTAACATCTTCGCGATAATCTTCGAGATTATCAAAATAAATGCGCGAATCGTAACTTGCCAAAAAACGGATATCATTAATAAGCGCAAAGCGCTTAGCGATTTCATCTTCGTTAGCGCAATCAGTTATATTTTGCAATAGTTTTTTGCCGGGCCCGGTCTTAACATATGTCGCGATTAAGTCCAGTACCCGGTCGAACTCGAGCGATATTTTATAAGCCTGCATTTTATTTATGCGAAAACCTTCTGAAACCGGAGCATTCGACGACTTCAATATCGGTCTGATCGAGTATTTTATCTAAAATAAGGTTCAGTCCCAATGAATCTGAAGCGATGCTTCCCGCCGCTATCACCGATAAATGGTTTTCGGCCGCCTCTTTTCTATCTTCTTCCGACATGCATGTCGTTATAATCGTTCCGATGCCCGCCGCGGCTAATTTTTCGTATATTTTAGGCGATGTGCCGCCGCCGCCTATTAAATCGACGAAAATCTTCCCCGCGCGGGAATTAGTATCGCCCGCCATAATTTTCGGGCCGTAGTGGCGTTTGAGCGCCTCCCTGTATTCGGGAACGGTCTTTAAAAGCGCCAGAATATCGTTTAATCG
>CAYTCW010000152.1:0-2577 GCA_964436235.1 uncultured bacterium | reverse complement strand
TCGAAGCAAATAACCCGATTTCTTCCGGTTTTTTTAGCGTGATAAAGCGATATATCCGCCTTGCGTATTAAATCGAACTGCAGCGAGGCGTCTTCGGGAAACGAAGCTATGCCGATAGACACGGTGATTCGTATCTGCTGATTACTAAGGACGAATTCGGATTTTTCAATAATTTCACGCATTCTCTGCGCAATTTCGTAAGCGCCGGATTTAGGCGTGCAGGGAAGTATTATCGCAAATTCTTCGCCGCCATAGCGGGCGAGAAGATCGACCTCGCGTATCGAGCTTTTTAATATAGCGGTCACTTTTCTTAATATTTTATTGCCTTCCTGATGGCCGTATGTATCGTTGCACTTTTTAAAATGATCGATATCGATCATTAATATCGACAGGTCTTCGCGGTAACGCTTCGAGCGTTCGATATCCTTTTCTAAGTGCTGCTGAAAATACTTATGATTGAAAGTTTCAGTAAGCCCGTCGGTAACGGCCATTTCGTACAGCCGCGCATTTTCGACGTCTGATGCGATTTGATTAGCAAGAGTTATGAGCAATTTAAGGTCGTCGTCGTTAAACGAAGTGCAGTCCATCTTATCGGTAACGTTAATAACGCCTATGACCTGCTCTTTTATATTGAGCGGCACGCTCATAAAAGATTTAGTTGAATAGCGCGAAGTTTCTGCGCTTTTAAAATTAATTTCAGTTTCGAGGTTTCTTACTAATACTGGCTGTTTGGTCCTGAGCACATAATTTAATATTGACTCGTCGCCTTCTAATTTAATCTGGCGCAATATATCTTCAGAAAGCCCCTGCGACACCCTGGCGTTAATTTCCTTGCCGTCGCGCCCTAAAATGATAATAGAACAGCGGCGCGTATTCATAAGCTGATTGATCATCTTCATTGCAAGGTTCAATACGTTTTCAAGATTGAGCGTAGATGCTATGGCGCGCGATATTTCGTATAAAGTGGTCAACTCGCGCACCTTCTGCTCCGATTTTTCGTATAACTCGGTGTTATAAATAGCGATAGCCGCCTGTGAAGCTATCGAAGTGAGCAATTTAAGGTCTTCATCGTTAAACGAAGGTTTTTGATAGCCGACTGCGAGCGTTATTACGCCTATAACCTTGTCCTGTACTATAAGCGGCACGCAGATATCGGATTTGATTTGATAATTAAGCGAGTCTTTTGATTTGTAACGCGTATCAGCGAGCACGTCTTTAACGTAAATGCCTTCGGCTTTAAGCGCCGCCCAGCCCACCAGCGATTCGCCGAGTTTATAGCGCAGCGAGTGATGAGAGGTTTGAGAAAGGCCGTAAGAGACTTTAGGCACTAACTCGCCGCTCGCGCCGTCAAGCAGCATTATCGCGCCGATATCGGCCTTTAACGCCGAAGCGGCTTCGTTGATTATTAAATTCAATACTTTTTCAAGATTGACCGACGAGCTTATGGTTTTTGAAACCGAACACAGCGTTGATAATTCATCGACTTTCTTCTGCGTTCTTTCAAAGAGCCGCGTATTATAAATAGCCATCGATACGGTCGCGGCGAGCATATATAAAAGGTCGTAATCGCGCGAATCAAATGCGTTTTTATATTTAGAAGTAAGCGTGATAACGCCTATTGCCTCGTTTTGAGCGATAAGCGGCACGCAGAGCATCGATTTGATTTCAGGCATATTAGAAAGTACTACGAAGGATTTATCAGTTTCGCAATCTTCGATGATAAGCCCCTTGCGGGTTTCAAAAACGCGGCCGGCAATACCCTCGCCTATCTTAAACTTGACCTTTTTCAGATCGGGGTCGTCGAAATTAGATATAACCTTTAAAATCAACTCGTTTTTATCGTCGTTAATAAGAAAAATATTGCACAAATCGCACGGTATAAGCCTTTTAGCATGCATTACTATAAGTTTGAGAAGTTTTTCAAGGTTGATGGTCGAATTAATTTTTTGATATATTTCGTTGACTATAAGAAGTTCGTTGCTAAAGACCTGTGAGTGATAATTTTTAACCCACTGATGCATGAGAGGATAGAACTGCGGCAATATTTCATCGACTATTTTATACGCCTTTTCTTTGATGTTATCGCCGGAAACTATGTCGATCATGCCGATAACTTCCTGCTCGTATTTAACCGGAATGATAATTCTTTCGCGATATGAACCCAGATAAGCGTTTAGCGTCGATTTAGAAACCTTTTTCATATCGCTTTTAAAATGAATGGTCGAAGCGCAGTTGACCGCATCCTGAAGCATTTCATCTTTAAGCGAATAGTTTTTATAAACGTCGCCGCAATTAGCGGAGTTAATGGCTATATAAGCCGGTATGGGAACGGCGCCCGCGGCATCGATAAGCGTAATGACCGCGCCGTTAAATTCGAACTCGTTAACTAATAAATTAAGCGTCTTCTTTAAAAACGGGTACGGCTGAAACTTAGTCTCTATTAAAAATTTAGATATTCTCTCAATCATATAACATTATTATATCATAACTTCTTTTTTTTTCAATATATTTATTCACTATTTATAATTTAATTTATTTGAAGGGAGGGAGAAAAGGTTAGCAACCCTTTCTCCCTCC
>CAYTCW010000151.1:0-9733 GCA_964436235.1 uncultured bacterium | reverse complement strand
TCGAATATCTCTTTATTATTAATGACTTTCACCTCTATGTTAAATTAATTAAATTATGAATTCGTTTGATATTCTATTATAATTTCATCGGATAATCGATAAAAATATTGATAATATAAAGAGCACTTAATGTTTTCGTCAGCCGTTATTATAGACAAATAATCCGGTTAAGTCAAGCCAAATAACCGTGCGCGGCGATTTATAATAGTTTTTAAGGCTGCTTTTCATTTTTAACGGGTAGTTTTATGCGGGTGCCAGATAATTTTGCGGGGACGCGTTCGAAAATCCCTCCGGGATTTTCGCCGCTCGTGCTCGTCGGCGCCGCGCGCCGTCGCCATCCATGGCGCGCGCGGCATTGGGACATCCGTGTCCCGATCTCGCCCATCCATGGGCTCCGGCGACTCCGCAACGCCCCTTCAAAATTTATCTGTCACCCGCTCTAACCTTTGAAATATTTTAATTAATATTTTTACCCACATTAAATGAAAAAAAATAATTTAATATGGTAGCGGGTGCCGGAAAAATATCAAAGTTAGGTACAATTCAAAATTGAATTTTGAATTGACACCATAAAAATTTTATGTTATGCTATCTAATATGATTAAAAGGCATCTTACCGACCGCATAAAAAATTCGGCAAAAAAATATCCGGTAGTTACGATCATCGGGCCTCGCCAGTCCGGAAAATCGACGCTCGCCAGGGCGGCTTTTCCCCGGCACGCATACGTTTCGCTCGAAGAGCCCGACCGGCGCGAGTTCGCGCTGAAGGACCCGCGCGGCTTTTTCAAGCGCTTCGGCGGCCCGCTTATTATCGACGAGGTCCAGAGGGCGCCTGAATTGCTTTCATATATACAGGGGCTCGTCGACGAGCCAGGCCCGGATAAAAGTTTCATTCTGACCGGCTCCCATCAGCTTTTGCTGATGGAAAAGATCACCCAGTCGCTCGCCGGCCGGACCGTGATTGCCAAACTCCTTCCATTCTCTTTGAGAGAGCTTCTGGCGAAGCCATGCGCCGCGCCGGACGGCCCGCCCCGTCGCGAATCCGTAAACGGCGGAAAGGCTTCGCGCCTGAGTCGCCGCGTCAGCGGCAATGACGGAGCTTCGGGCATTTTAAAGGACATCGAATTTTATATGTTCACTGGCGGCTATCCGCGCATTTACGACCGCGGCCTCGACGCGCGCGAATGGCTTCAGCATTATTATACGACCTACGTCGAACGCGACGTCAGGTCCATCGTGAATGTGGCCCAGCTCGATCTTTTCGACAGGTTCGTCCGACTGCTGGCCGCGCGCGCAGGCTCCATTCTCAATCTATCTTCGCTCGCCGGCGACTGCGGAATATCACAGCCGACAGCGCGCTCGTGGCTGTCGGTGCTCGAGGCCTGCTTTATTTGTTTTACTTTAAGGCCGCATTTTAAAAATTTCAACAAACGCCTGATCAAAACGCCTAAAATTTATTTCTATGATACCGGCCTGCTGTGCTATTTACTAAAGATCCGCCGTCAGGAAGAACTTTTGGAGCATTCCATGCGCGGGGCGATCTTCGAGAACTGGATCATCACGGAGCGGTTGAAATCTTTTTTCAACGCCGGCGAAGAGCCGCCTTTTTATTACTGGCGCGACACTAAAGGCCACGAGGTCGACCTCGTCCTGGATTCCGGCGGCCCGCTTTATCCTGTCGAAATGAAATCGTCCCGCACCTTCAACGCCGAATTCATCAAAAATATAAAATATCTTCAGCGGCTCCAGGGCGTTTCCGTCAAGCGCCCGCCGTTCGGAGAATGCGTTTACGCCGGCGACGAAACTTTTGATTTCGAAGAATTTTTAGTGCGCTCGTGGAAAGACGTCTGATCTTATAAAGGTTTGCTGACAATTCTAAATTTATAAAGCACGGATACTTTCATCCTTCAATAGTTTATAAGAGGTATTATGTCATTTTATGATAATTATCCCGACGATTTACCGGTCGAGCTCAAAAAACACTTCGCTAGATTTAAAAGAAAAACGCGCAATAACGCTCCGGTGACGGATGTAGAGCCGGTAAAAGCTTCGAGCTGGTGGGGCCGGGCCTGGAACGCCAACATCGAAAAATATTCGGATTGGGAAAACAGGCTGGAACGAGGCATGTATTATTTTTTAAGCGGCCTCGTCAGCGATCTTAAAATCGCGCCTGGAAGGATCGATGCGCTCGTGGAAGGAAGCGATTTCATCCCTTATGAAGTTGAAATTCACATCAAACCGATACCGGCCGCCGCATGGAAGAAGACCTTAGCCGGATGCGGAAAAAAGATCCATTCGCTTGATGAGTTAAATGAGGACCGTTTTCCCGAAGCGCTGTCTGAGCGTTTATTAAAAAGAAGAGGCGGACTATTTCCGGACGAACACGAAATAGATTTTGAATGCAGCTGCCCCGATTTTGCTTATATGTGCAAACATGTTGCGGCCGTTTTATACAGCATTGGAACTCATTTTGATAAAAATCCGTCGCTTTTTTTCAAACTAAGGCAGGTCAATATCGACGGAAGCGTCACATCTCGAACTCCTCGAAAAACCGTTAACCCGTCAAAAATAAAAAGCAACTCCGGCAGCGCGAATATTTCAAACGGCATTTTTTCAACAACACAATATTTTCAGGACCTTATAGAAATCGAAAAAGATCCAGCCACATTAAAAAAATTAGCGGCGGCCCTTTCGGCGCTCGCCGATTATGCCGCCAAAAAAGCCGCGGTTTTGAAAGCGATGAATCAATTTTAAAATATTCATTTTCTTATTATTTTAACGAATAGCAGACTTTTTATAAAGCGGTTTGTATAAAAAATTTTATATATACATAAATTCTTTTCTTAAAAAAAGAATAACCTTTTACTTCCAGCCTCAAAATAATGTAAATTTTAAATATTGATTAATAAAGTAGATTCAATAATACTTATATTAATTAAATTTTTGATTTATAGTTTATGGTATTAATTTTAATTTTGATTTCGATTTTGTATCATAATAATCTTCTAATAATCTCTGCCATTCATATCTTCAAGTAAAAACAAAATACATAATTCATGGCAAAATAAAAGATGGCATGAAGGTTGCTTTGTAAATGATAGAGAAACGAAAGCGGCAGATCCGAAAAAAGGAGGAGAAGATATGCCTGAAAAAATAAGCGTAACCAGGGCGCTATCGGAGATCAAAACGATAGAAGCCCGCATCAAGACTCGCATACAGGAATCGTCATTCGCAGCCATAGCGCAGGGTTCGCGAACGGTAACCAACGCCGGAGTAGAGATATCGAAGTTCGAATCGGCGGCGGCCGCGGCGGAAAGATCAATCAAAGACCTCTTCGACAGATTATCGAAATTAAAGGCCGCGATAGTACAGAGCAACGCCGTAACCAGGGTAACTATAGCCGGCGCGTCGCTAACGGTCGCCGAAGCGATACACCAGAAGAAAGTAGCCTTACTCAAGCGGTTCTACGCGAACAAGCTCCGCTCCGACCTCGCGCTCTGCGAAAAGAGCGCGCAAACCGAAAACGACAAGATCGAAGAGCGCCTCGAGCGGCTCGTTTCGGAGATACTCAAGGCTACCGGAAAAGACCCGTCGAAGGACAGGGGCGCGGCGATCGAATACGAAAGGTCATACAGGGCCGAAAACGCCTATAAGATAATCGATCCGCTCAAGTTAAGAGATTTAATAGATAAACTCGAAAAAGAGATCGACGCGTTCACAAGCGAAGTAGATTTCGTCCTCAGCGAGTCGAACTCGCGAACCGACATAGAGATCGGCTAAAACGCGATAACAAGGCTTAATATCAACCCGAACGGCGGCGCGCTCGCGCGCCGCTCCCCTCGGGGCGGGCCGAAAGGCCTGCCCCGACTAACCCAAAAAAAATAAAAATCAGCTAACTAACTTGACCGCGGCGGCGACCGGAAACTAAAAAGAATATTAAATATCATTGATCTTTAATATATGTTTTCATAATTCAATATTATAAATATATTAACGGGCATGCGAGAGTGGAAACTACCCGCCTTCCGCATCGCGCAACGGTGCGGTCCAGGTGCCGTGAGAACGGCGCCGATTATATGTGAAATACCGCGCGGAACGGACAGCCCTTCACACGGCAAACGAATTCCGCGTGGAGCCATATAAAAGTTCAGAGCTCAAAGCGCAAAGATCAGAGCTTAAAGGTCAAAATTCAACTAAGCCTCGAATTCACCGGCCGGAAGAAGGCGATCGCCTCTCGCCGGGCGGAGCGAAAACGGGCTCAAAGCTCACGGATCAAAACTCAGCCTTCATAAAACCCCGGATAGAGCTCGAGGCAGCGGCGGGCATGGCCGCACATTCGTACCGGGCTGCATGTCCGTTAATATATTTAATTCTTTCATAGTTCTTTCATATTTACTTATTGGAAATAGCCAGCCGGCGGCTGAAAATTAAAATAACGGGCCGCGACATCGACGGCATAAACTAATAATTTATTTTTTTTGAAAATTTTTAAAAATTTTTCTTGCTTTTTAAAATCTTTTATTGTATAATTTACTTGGTTAGTTTTAAACTGCAACCAAAGGCTTCGTTCAACTTATCAGCTTTTCCAGGCCGGTGCCCGCTTTTACGGGCGTCAACTTTCAACGACAGATAATTAAATTTTATTTCATTTTATTCATAATTTTTTTTCGTTCCATCGTTATTGAACGGTTCGGGTCGATTAAATAATTCAACATTCTTTCCTTTTTACGCGCCGGCCTTTCGGCGGCGCATTCTTTTCCGTTGCCTTAACGCCGGCGGCCGTATCAACGATCGCTTTATGGGGAGGGGATATGTTTAAGTCTCGAGACTTAATTGCCGTTTCAGGCGCCGGATTCCGCGCTTATATCTCCGTCCCGCTAATGGCGGTTTAACGGCGCTTCGCCCAAAAGATCGATTATATAATTCAATCTTGTTATTCAACCGTTGAACAGGCATATCAACCTCGCGAAAACGGCAGGTCCGGTTATTCGCGCAAAGGCCGGTTATTGTCTGAATTCAGCCGCAGGCCTTCAATTTAAAGAACGGCCGGCTTCGCCGCGCGATAAAACCGGCGCGCTGTAGCCTTTCGTGGACCATCCGTTCGTGTTCAGTTTCACGTTTGTCGGAATTTTTCACCACGGCTGGGATATAAAGATCGTTGAATTAATAAAAGACCGCGTGGTTCTGGTCGAACTCGACGAATGGCTCGGAATCGACGATAAATAAACGGATAACATTGAGGTGAGCGATATGCAGCATCTGTGGTTTTATGCCGTCCTGGCATGTATTTTTTTGTTAACGCTTTTAATAAATTCAATAAACGAAAGAAAGCACAGCGGGTTCAATGATTTCCAG
Source organism: uncultured bacterium (assembly GCA_964436235.1). GTDB lineage: Bacteria > Muiribacteriota > UBA9980 > UBA9980 > UBA9980 > UBA9980. Next base: position 4,378 of record CAYTCW010000151.1, on the reverse strand, counting down.
AACTGCCTGTGCCTGATCGTGCTTGCGAACGGCTTCCTGCTGTGGCCGTTCATGGACCATCCTTTCCTGTTCAGCACCGTCTTCTGGGGAGTTTTTTACAATCGCTGGGACATGATTGTAGTATGGTGGTTAAAGGATAATTTCGAGCTGGTCGAGCTCGACGAATGGTTAGGCAGACCTGAAATTAATAATAAGAAGATGCCGCGATAATTTTTTGCCGGAAGCAGAGAACTATAGTTAAAAAGGAGTTGCTATCATGACTAAAGATACTTTGTTTATGAGCGGGACTTATCAGTTTTTGTGGCTGTCCTCCCTTTGCTTCATCTCGCATTTCATAGCAATCATCTACACTTACGATCCTGAATCAGATCCGGACATGCAGGTGATAATCAACCGTGAAAAACGCATCGAAGAAAAGCGAAAGAAAGAAGAGGAAGAAGCGCGGGCGGAAGCATGGGCAAAAGAATGGGAGAAAAAAGGCGACCCGCGCGCCGTGGCGCTTGAAGAAGCAAAACAGCTCCTTGAGGAACTAAAAAAGCGGCACAATAGGAAATGAAGACAGACCAATATGAATGTAATTAACGGCTGACGAGGAGGAGAGAATTATGATAATCGGCACGCATCTATCTTCGTGGCTGGCCATGGCGACCGTCGCAGGCCTTGCCGTCATTATCTGGCACGAATTAATGAAATGGCTTTTCACAAAGATCATTATAATAGAGGACGAAGATGCGTCTGAAATTAAAATGATAGAAACCGACTGGGACGCCATTGAAAATGATGCGCGCGAAGCGATGAGACTCGCCGCCCTCCGCAAAAAATTCGATAAACTTACATCCGACGATAATCTTAATAAAAAAACTAAGATCACTAAAATAAAGATTAAAAAAGATAAATCGATTAAGGCAAATAAATCGGCTGTAAAAGCTAAAACCGGGGCGGCCGGCCAAACTGCCCGCCAGACAGCCGTTAACGAGCCGCAAAACGACGGCGCCAGGGAAATTCCGATTGAAGAAATATACGCGCGTAAAGACGGCGTCATCCAGCTCCAGGACACCATAAAACTCCGTGAAGAGGCGAGGGATCGGGAACTTAAAAAACAGGCGAAGGAGTTCGTCGACTGGTATGAAGAATGTACCCGGGAAAAACGGCGCCGCGGGAAGAATAAATAAGGGCGGCGGTCGATATTCGCCGAAAAACCATAAAAATTTTAGACAATTATTTTTATGAATCATAAAATTAATTGTCGTAAATTCCTACGATAATACATCGATTTTTTAAAGCATATAGATAAACTCTAAATTAACTAACGCAAAAAATCTCTTTTATCAATCGTTTTCAAATATGCGGCTAAAAATTGCCTCAATTTTTAAATTATGGCACGGCATATGCTCTATTATATGGCGTAACTGAAAAGTTTAATTTTATGCTCACCCATGCGGAGGTATGATATGGTCCGTAAAAAGCTCACAAATACAAATCATCGTTGACCGGCGTTACTTCTATTGAATGGCGTCATCGAAAAAAGGCCGCGGGCTGTCCGTTTGGTAAACGGCCCTGTCATGGCGGGCCTTCGACCGTCACTGCCGTCACAATCACGCCGAAGCCTTCACCGCGCCGCGCGGCGCGCGAGGCTTAATGAAAGGATGATTTGCATGAGTTCACGGATCCAGTCATCATCCGCGCTCGAACCGCAAGGCCGGGCGAACTTATGACCGCTGAAAACCGCTAGTTCTGTATCCTGGCGTTTTCAAGTCTAATACTGTTCGATCCGGCCACACGTGAATATTTGCCGGGTGAGCATGGTTATTCGCTAAAAAAAGCGCGTCCGCCGGAGTATCCCTCCGGCGGACCGCTTTTTGAATTACATTACATAATTTTTTACTTATCTATTTTCAAGATTTCACATTATTAGCACATTATTAGCATTTTCTTGATTTTTAAACGACTGTGTTGTATAATTAAGTTGAATAATTTGTTTAACGCTAATAATCGAAGGTGGAGGCGGTCGTGAAGTCTCATAATATTTTTACGTTTTCAGCCGTTATCACAAAAGAAACCGAGGGTTACTGCGGTTTATGCATCGACGTCGATGTCGCGTCCGAAGGCGGCAGCGTCGAAGAAACCAAAAGCAATCTTATCGAAGCCGTTAATTTATACGTTGAAACGGCCATAGAAAACAATCTTCCCGTTCTGAGGCCCGTTCCGCCAGCCGAAAACCCTATATTGACAAGGCCGGCCGACGTCAGCGAAACTTTTACCGTCAAAGTAGACCTCAGGATAAAAGTATATGCCTAAAATTCCGGCTATAACACCGAAATAAATCATTAAAAAACTCAAAAAAATCGGTTTTGCCGATATAAGAATGAAAGGCAGCCACGTTCAGTTGAAAAAAGGAAATCTGCTCGTCACGGTGCCTTTTCATAACGGCGACCTGAAAGCCGAAACGCTCAAATCTATTCTTCGTCAGGCGAAAATGACCATAGAAGAGCTTATCGCAATCTAAAACCGGCCCTCACTCAATAATCATCGGCCGGTAAAAGTCCCGCCAGCCTGGTGATTCTGGTACATTCTATTTATATTATATTCAACTTCTTCATTTCGTTTGTAAGAGTCTGATAATTTCGGTAGCCGAGCATTCTGGACGCTTCGGTCCTGTTGCCGCCGGCCAGCTCGAGCGCGCGCATTATATATTTTTTGCGGAGCGCGTCCGTAACGGAGTCGAGGTCGACCGGGCCGGAGTCCTCGGGCATGATCTCTTCCGCCGCGCGGCCCGCGCCCATATCAGCCGTTCCTGCCTGGCCTTCCTTTTCATATCCGGTTATATATTGCTTCAGCTCTTCGGCCGCGATGACGGGGTCGTCGCCCCACACGCATACGCGCTGGAGGGTGTTGTAAAGCTCGCGCACGTTGCCGGGCCAGTTGTGGCGCATGATGAGATGACGGGCGTCTATCGACAGCCTGCGCGGCTCGTATCCTTTGAGCCGCCTGTTGCCCGCGTTCGCCTCGTTTATCTGTTCGAGGATCTTTTCGGCGATCATGATGATGTCTTTTCCGCGCGAGCGCAGCGGCGGCAGTTCGAGTACGAACACGCTGATGCGGTAGTATAGGTCCTCCCGGAATTTGCCGTCGGCGACGAGTTTCATCAGTTCCTTGTGCGTGGCGCATATCAGGCGCACGTCGGTCTTAAACACTTTGCCGTCGCCGACGCGCTGGACCTCGCCCTGCTGTATGACGCGCAGCAGCTTAGTCTGCGTGACGACCGAAAGATCGCCGATCTCGTCGAGGAATATCGTGCCGCCGTTATTTTCAAGAAAAAGCCCCTTGCCCTCGCCGGTCGAGCCGGTCCAGGCGCCCCGCGACCAGCCGAAAAGAGTCGCGTTAGCCGTCTCTTCGTGGATGGCCGAGCAGTTGAGAGTTTTAAGCTCTTTTTCGGCGCGGTCCGAGTCGGCGTGGATGGCGTTGGCGAAAAGTTCTTTGCCGGTGCCGGTTTCGCCTAATATGAGCACGGGCACGTCGTGCAGAGCTATCTTGTGCGCGCGGCGCAGCATATCGCGCATGACCTCGCTTTGATGTATTATCTTTTCGTATTCGGGCGCGCCGCCGATATATTCGCTCACCGCGCGGTCCGCTTTTTTCTTGAGCTCAGGCGTATATTCGAAATCGAGTTTGAACGGGAGCTCGAGCACCTTAACGCTCGAGCGGTCGTTCTTCCTGTCGTGATAAGACTGGAAGAGCCCTGCCGGATATACGGCCTTGGCAAGCAGCATCCACATCGCGCTCATCTGGCTGGTGCCGGGGCTCATGTGGTAGTACAGTTCAATCCCGCCCTTCCCGGCGTCTTTTTTCAATTTTTCTATCACCGAGGACACCGAGCGGTATATCTGGTCGAAGTCGCTCGGGTCGATGTCGAACCCGTGGACGAAAAGCCGCGCGTCGCCAATATATTTATCGCGCAGCAGCGCGGCGTAGCGCTCGCCGTATTCTTTCAACGGCTGGTTGCGATTGTCGAGAAGGTGCAGTTCGTCGAACCCGCGCCAGTGCGGCGACTTCAGCAGGGCGATCACGGGGCCGGGGGCGCGCGTGTTGCGGGCTTATATGGTTAAGGTCGTGCGTGTCGATCCAGGCGAGACATATCTTTTTCATATAAAACCTCGGATTGAATTTCTTAATTTACCCGCTCATCGGCGTCATTTAATTCGTTAAATCATTGACAAGTATATCATAAACAGGCGCTTAATTCAATTATATTAAATATTGTATTAAATATTGTATTAAATATTGTATTAAATTTACATTATATCAAATTTAGATGATATTAAGTAATGAGTCCATTCTAAAAAGGTTATTTTTTGAAAAATTACAACGTGTTTTTGGG
>CAYTCW010000150.1:0-9885 GCA_964436235.1 uncultured bacterium | reverse complement strand
ACCGATATAAGCGTTTTAAACGGCACATCACTTGCCGCCGTTAACCTTCCGACCACGGTAACCGTTACGATGAGCAATAACACCACCCGCGACGTTGCCGTCACATGGGACGGCGGCTCGCCCGCATATTCCTCGACGACCGCCGGCGCTTATACTTTCAGCGGCACGGTCGCCGATACCACGCTTAAAGCTCAGGTATGCGTCGTTGTATCCAGCAGCTCAACCGCGGCCGCAGAGCTTTTGATCTACACGATCGAAGATCTCTATGCTGTCCGCGGCGAGGTCGCCGGTCATGACGGCTGGAACCTCGGCAGAAACTACAAGTTAATGGCAAACCTCGACTTCAACAGCGCCGCCAGTTATTCGGACCCGGATAACTATCAGTCATACTTTACCACCGGCAAGGGCTGGGAGCCGATCGGCGCGACGGACACTCCGTTCTACGGCACTTTCGACGGCAACGGCCATACCGTCTCGAATATGATGATCACCGATATAGCCGGTAATAAAGGTCTTTTCGGCGTATCCAGGGGCCAGATCAAAAACCTCGGCGTGGTCAACCCGAAGATCGAAATAAGCGGGACCGTAGCCATCAAAAATATAGGCGGCTTAGTCGGCGAAAATAACGGCATGGTCCGTAATTGCTTCGTAACCGGAACCGATACCAGTTATATCAAATCGACGGGCAACTATGTCCAAATTATGGGCGGCCTCGTTGGTTATAATAACGCCAGCGGCGTCATTCACGACTCTTACGCAGGCATAACGGTTTCATCCTACCGTGTTATCGGCGGCCTTGTCGGATTAAACAACAGCACCGTTTATAACGGTATCGCGCGCTGTCATGCGACGGGAAATGTCAGTTCATACCATACTGTTTCGAGCATAGGCGGTTTGATCGGTAAAAACGGTGATGCGTCAGGTAAGGTTCATTATGTGGTTGACTCTTACGCAACGGGTAATGTAGATTCCACTTATGGTTTTAGTGATTATTATAATCAAACCTATGCCGGCGGATTAATAGGAAACGCTTATGATGCTAAGAGCGTCGTTAATAATTGTTATGCAACCGGCGCCGTTACAAGTAATAATGGAACTTTGGGAGGGTTGATCGGCTCCGTTTCACAATATGGAGAAATTACTAACAGTTATGCAACTGGCGCTGTTAAGGGGAGTTATAATATCGGCGGCCTGGTCGGGGTGGCTAATAACTGCACGATAACCGGCTCGCATGCAACCGGCGCCGTTACATCTTCATATAAGAGCACAACTAATTACTGCACGGGCGGTCTTATAGGCATAGTTTCCAATTACGCTACCATAACCGTAAAAGATTCCTATGCGACGGGCAATGTTAGCGATGATAGTCCCGGCAACTATTCCGGAGGTCTTATCGGTTCTATTAACACGGCCGCTACCAAAGCTACCATTTCAGATTGTTACGCTTCGGGTTCAGTAACGAACAAAAAGTATGCAGGCGGCCTTATCGGTTTTGCGGGTGTAAAAGCTACGGTTACCCGCTGCTACGCCACTGGCGATACCACCGGTACTTTTGATACGGGCGGCCTTATCGCTAATAGCAACGCGGCCGTGAACCAGTGCTATGCTTCCGGAACCGTTAAATGCGACGGCGGCACCGACATCGAAACCGGCACGGGCGGCCTTATCGGCCTCAACGGCACCGGCACGATTACTGCCTGCTACGCGTTGAACCCGATGATAATAAAATACACGACGATCACCAGCAATTACTACAGCCGCGTGGTCGGCCGCTGCGACCTCACAAGCTCGCTCACGGCTAATTACGCTAACTCGGCCATGATCTTCAGGGTAATAGACAAAGAAGATACCACCTCATTCCCCGGTCTCATGGCTAATTCCACCACTTCCATAAAAGGCGCCAACATCACTCTCGCGGACGCTAAAACGCGCGCCAGCTATGAAGGCAATAACTGGAATTTTTCATACTGGAGAATTTCCGAAGGTATCGATTTCCCGAAACTGAGCTGGCAGTAAACAAGCGGTAAAAAGCTAAAAGCCCCGGATAATAACGATTATCCGGGGTAAAAAATAAAAGGGGCCGTCCGCGGAAATAAAAATACGGGCGGCCCTTTTTACGCCTGGCTTAAGTTGCGCGAACGGTTTTTATTTATATTTTTTGAACTGGTCTATTAAAGCCGCATAAATAGAACAAAGTATAAAATATAAATCCCGGCCGTTCGCGTTCAGCCGTCAGGCGACTAATTTTATCTCTTCAAGCGACAGGCTTCTGGCCTCGTAAATAATGCATGCCCGAATGTCTTCTTTTGTTATGTTAGTTATAATAATTAAGTTTTTGGTGTTGGCTGGTTTAAAAATATCAATGTTATTTCGAAATCGGAAGGCAGCGGAATCTTATAGTGAGTTCATCGGCAGTGACGGTTATTCCCAGGCCGAGTTCCGCGGATAAAGATGCCAGAACTCTCAGAATATGGTCCGTAACGATTTCGGGAGCCGGATCGTTGATCCTTAATGAAATCAAAGAAGGCGTTTCATAACCATTAATAGCCATCAACATGGAAAAGTCAAGGTCCTGAGTTATAATGATCCTGTTATTATCGCGCGCGAATTTTAAAATGGCGGAGTCCGTGCTTTTAGCGTCAAGTATTTCAGATGCTCTAATGATGTCCAGGCCTTTTTGACGGAGAGCGGCGACGGTGGCCGGAGAAATGTTCATATCGGCCAGAAATTTAAGTTCAGGCAATTTTTACCTCGTTTCCGTCAAAGTGCCTGGTATTTTCAGATGCGAGCCATGCGGCATATTTCAGCGCCTGCGAAATGTCTTCTGATTCGATTTCCGGATATGCCTTGATAATGTCCTGCGTGGAGCCGCCGTTCGCGATCAGCTTCAGTATAACGGAAACGGTTATTCTCATGCCTCGTATCGTCGGCTGGCCGCAGCATATGTTCGGGTCTATGGTAATTCTGTCGAGCTGGTTCATACTTACCTCATTATAATAACGACCGTCATTCGGTCAAGCGTTAGAAATTATGACTCATTATACCATAACTTCATTTTTTATGCAATCCATAGCGTCGATTGTAGTAGGAATACCAAAACACATGGTATCCGGTCAAAGTCACGGCCGTTCGCTTTCAGCCGTAAGGCGGCCGCTGTCAATTCTTTTCTTTGCGGCGTTTGAAATTGCCTTCTTATATGTCGAGTACGGAGAATTATCCCGACCGTTCGCGTTCAGCCGTCAGGCGTCCGCTGCCAGGCCGGGATTTTTTATTTAAATGGATTTATTATATTGATTTTACCTTCGATGACATGGCTGTTATGAAAATTTTCTGAATATAATATGTTGCAGCCGCTGTCGAGTGCCGCGGCTAAAATCAGGCAATCATAATAGGAATATTGATATTTTTCTTTTAAATTTATCGCCGTCTTGATCGTCGTAATTTTAACCGGTGTGACGGAGCATTTTCCTGAAAGAAAATTAATTATTCTAAGTGTTTTTTCGGCCGAAAGGGAAAGTTTTCTGAGTGAAACATTCGCAGCTTCATTAAGCACCTGAATTGAAATTACAGGCGTTTGCCTGATAATGTTTTTGGCGATGTTTTTTTTAGAAGCGTCATTGCTCAGCAGATACAAGAGTACATTCGTATCAGTAAATATTTTATCTTTCATTCGCTTCATCCCTGTTAAATTTATGTTTTTTAAAATTTATGTTGAATTCGTCGAAAAACATATCTACGTCGTCTTTTGCGTTTTGGCCGTCGGTAACGATGGTCACGTCAAGTATTAGTTTTTTTCTTCTTATTTTTTTAAACTGGTCTAACAATGGGATGAATATGCCTTCGTCGGTTTTTATGGCCTCGACCCTCATAATATAACCCCCTTTCTAATGCTGATTATATTTTACCATATTTCAAGTTGTTTATCAAGGCGCCCCTCGATTCCACGTAGAAATACCAAAACACATGGTATCCGGTCAAAATCAAGGCCGCTAAAAATATTAAAATAATATAAAAGCCCGGTTCTTGAAACATGGCTGAAAATTTAGTATAATCAGACCGTGAAAATTTAAAATAGAGCGAAATTAGGATTATCAAAAGTTTGCGCGAGCTCGATTCTCTTGCCGGCGCGCTATTTCAGATTGAAAACGCCACGGCATTGAACATCAACCAAACCGTATCAAAATTTATTTCGATATTGGAAAAGGAATTCGATCCGGAATTAAAGCGCGATTTCATTATCTGGCTGAAGGAAAAATTTCGAAGAATGAAACTTAATGTTAAAGCAAATACGATAGACGAATTAAAGGAGGCATTGCCGATGTTTGAAACAAGAATTATGAAGGCTTTTAAGAAAGCTAAACTCGAAGGCAAACGGGAAGGCAGATTAGAAGGCAAGCTGGAAGTAGCGAAAAAGATGCTCGAACTGGGTTGATTATGTGAAAAAAGTCTCTATCGTCACGGGGTTGCCTGAAGCCAGGATGAAATCGCTGGCGAAGAAGCCGAAAAAAGAAGCGGCATAGCCCGGTACCGACCAGCCGGCCTCGTACAAGCCGAAAAGAACAAAGGATAAAATAAAAACCCCGACCGTTCGAGAACTTTTAATGCAGCTTGCCGCGCAAAAAAACACTCTTCGAATGAACGCCTGGCGCCATACAAAATCGTTTATTTAAATGGATTTATTATCTTGATTTTACCTTCGATGACATGGCTGTTATGAAAATTTTCTGAACGAAACATTCGCCGCTTCATTAAGCACCTGAATTGAAATTACAGGCATTTGCCTGATAATATTTTTGGCGATGTTTTTTTTAGAAGCGTCATCGCTCAGCAGATACAGCAGTACATTTGTATCGACGGATATTTTATCTTTCGTTCGCTTTTCTTCGCCGACTGGCTCAAGTGATATTTTTGATCAGTTTGATCAGTTTTTTATCGAAGGTAAATACTTTGTATTTTTTTATCTTAGAATAAGCGAATAGAAGCGCGTCCACTATGTCTACTTTTTTATCACAATAGGCTGTAAGGGCGGTCGAAGTCAATTGAAAGTCAGCTGTGTTTATGTTCTGACAGGCGATCCGGGCGCTAAGTGACTTTGAAATGTCTTTTCTTTCAGCCTTGTAAACTTTTTCAAGCACATACACGACTTCGGCGAGGATTTCATTGGTGATAAGAACGGTTTCCGTTTCAATTATTTGCGCGGCGCTTTCGCTCAACTTGCCGCCGTCGTCAAGAAGATATCTCAGAATGATATTGGCGTCAACGAGATTCATGTTTTGCCTCCACGGCTTTTTTCCAGGCGGCTTTTTCGAGTCTGACGAGAGCAGGGTTACTGTATTTTTTGAGGGCGCCTCTCATTTTTCTGCCTTTAGCAGGCAGTCGTTGCGGTTTTTCTTCGTCTTCGACCGGCAAAATAATAATCTCGACCTGACGGTTCTTTAATTTAGCGGGCAGGTCGATAAAGTTTAGCAGCAGGTTGCTGTTAGTTATTGTCCTGATAAAATCCATTTTTTACCTCACTGTTTTATTTTACCATATCTGCGTTTTTATTTTTGTCACAGGGCTTCGATCTTCGACTTCAGCTCAGGAATATCGTCTGAAATTACCCCGGCAACCATTATTTCAATATCTTTCGGCCTCGTATATTTTTTGATCGTTTCCAGAATTTCCTTTTTCATGCTATACCGTCCGGTTGATTTATCCTGGTTGGTATTTTATCATAGGAGTTGATATTTTTCAACGATAAATTTTTAATGTCAAATTTTCTTGAAAAATATTCGAAGTTATTATCTGGCTGAAGGAAAAATTTCGAAGGATGAAACTTAATTTTAAAGCAAATACGATAGCCGAAAAAATCGGTCTTCCGATAGAAGAAGTCAAAAAATTAAAATTAAAATTAAAATTAAAATCAAAGGCGCCGAAAAAGGCCGCCTGATTATTTTTTCCGAAAAACTTTTCAGGCCATAAATATAAATCCCGACCGTTCGCGTTCAGCCTGAAGGCGTCCGCTACCAGGCCGGGATTTTTTATTCTTATTCGCTCCCTTCGGCAGGGACGCGGGACGGCGGAAGCCGTTTTCTCGAAGGGCCAAAATCCGGATGGAAAATTTCGTTTCAGTGACTCAAAATTAAGCGTTCACAATGTCTATGCCGTTTCTAACGATATCGGCCAGGACGCTCGCCGGCGCGCGGTCCTGAAATTCGCTCCAGAAGATGCACATAGGCTCGATGTCGCAGTCGATCGTCCGAGCGTAGCGCCACAATTTTTTCAATATTTTCATTTCATTCCTGGCGGGCAGGTCGATTACCACGCCGACGTCGATATCACTGTATTCCCGTGGATTTCCTCTGGCGTGCGAGCCGAAAAGGAAAATCTTCTTTATAGGGAATTCATGCTTTATCGCTTCATAATATTTGATTATTCTTTTTTTTATTTCAGCTTTGACTTTAGCCATTTTAACAATCTCCTGGTATGCTCAAAACAATCGTCAGCCTGCTTTTTCCTGAAGCCAGGATGAAATCGCTGGCGAAGAAGCCGAAAAAAGAAGCGGCATAGCCCGGTACCGACCAGCCGGCATCGTACAAGCCGAAAAGAACAAAGGATAAAATAAAAATCCCGGCCGTTCGCTTTCAGCCGTAAGGCGGCCGCTGCCAATTCTTTTCTTCCCGGCGTTTGAAATTGCCTTCTTATATGTCGAGTACGGAGAATTGTTCCGGTTGGTTATTCGCATTCATTTTTTAATTCCGCGAATATTTTATCGGTGATCGATATGCACTCCCGGGCCTCATCGCGGGTCATATCCATCGGAATGTCGGCGGGATATCTCGTTTCGATATAGAACTGGTTGATATAAGCGCAATCTTTCATAAATCCTTTAAATTTAGGGTCATACGCGGCAGCTTTCTTACAGAGAAAAATGAGGCTATGGCCTTCGGCGACAACGCTTTCTTTTTTCAGGATATAGGACTTCAAAATTTTTTCGATAGCCTGTTGACAATGGAATGCGACGATTCCATAATCAGCGTCATTGTCGAAAAGTATTCTGGCGGATTTAAGGTCGGCGGCGGATTTGCCGTACCAGTCCCTGTAACGAAGGCTGTCAGCCATGCAAAACAACTCCTTCGGCCGCAATTTTGCTTGCGAATGAAGTTTTATCGGAGACGCACCGTTCCCATTCGTCGGGAGTATAGACGAGAAGATCGATGGGCCTGTCGCTTTCGATTTCATAGTACAGATTGGCGATGAGCGTTCTTTTATCTGCGGCGGGCATAATGATGCAAAGGTCGATGTCGCTGTCCGGGGCCGGCCGGCCGGCCGCGCGCGAGCCGAAAAGAATAATTTTAACCGGTGCGAATTTATTTTTGATCTGCGCTACCAGTCCATTTTCTATGAGTTGTATCGCGTATTTATTCGGTTGTCCGTTCAAGGTTTGCGAGTTCATAATAAACTCCAGGCGTTACGCCGGCCGATTACTCTTTTACGAATTTCTTTAAGACCTTACGATTTTATTATACCATGTTCGCGCTTAATTTTCAACTGTCCCGTGCCGGGCAACGATTATTTCGATATCTTTGACGAGAAGGTCGATGAATTTAAATCCGGCGTATTTTTCGATGGCCGCGTCGCTGACCCGGTAAAGAATGTCGAGGTCGCTGCCGGGCTTTTCTTCGCCGCGCGCGAAAGAGCCGAAAACGCCGATGATAATAAAACCTTCTGCTTCGTATATTTTTTTAAATTTTTTGATCGTTTCCAGAATTTCCTTTTTCATGCTATACCGTCCGGTTGATTTATCCTGGTTGGTATTTTATCATAGGAGTTGATATTTTTCAACGATAAACTTTTGCGGTCGTTATTTTATGATGCGAGCCATGCGGCATATTTCAGCGCCTGTGAAACGTCCTCCAGTTTGATTTCCGGATTCGCCCGCCGGCTTCGTGGCGCGAATACCTGCCCGGCTCGCTACTGACCTGCGGGCAAAACAAGGCGGAATCCGATGAAGAAGATACGGACCAACGGGCCGTAGAAGTTGCGGCGGGCCTGGCGGCAATGCGCGGCGACGTAGCCCCAGTAGCCGCCGCGAAGGACACGGAGCGAGCCCGTAGCAGGTCCGGCAGGATCGGTCACGGCAGCGCTGCTGTATGCGCCATACCAGTCACTGCACCATTCATATACATTGCCTGACATATCGTAAAGCCCGAATGCGTTCGGCAATTTCTGGCCGACGATCTGAGTTCCCTGAACCGCGGCATGGGGATTAGTCCATAAAGTACTAGATGCATTCGGACCATACCAGCAGTACTGCTTCATTGTGGCTTCGCTAGCATCTTCGCCCCAGTAATATGTCGAAGTAGTTCCTGCGCGGCAGGCGTATTCCCATTCCGCTTCGGTCGGAAGCCTGAATGTGCCGTCGACGAGGCCCATGGCATTGATCTTCGTTATAAAATCGTTTTCGCCGCTGTCGCAGATGTCGTTCCATGAGACATAATAAACGGGATAATTTTCGCCCTTGCCGTAGATATATGTATTTGGTTGCGAGACGAGCGGTTTGTCGGCGCTCGCGAGCGCGCCCATCACTTTAAGCCACTGGCCCTGCGTTATTTCATATTTGCTCATGTAAAAATCTTTTGATATGGTTACTTCGTGGGTCGGGATCGCATCCGTGATGCCACTTTGCCCCATTACAAATTTTCCCGCCGGTATGCGTACCATTTCAATGAATATGCTCCCGCCTGCTCCGCCGCCGAGGTCGGCTATGAAAACTGGCCCTGATGGCGGTTTTGGCTTTGTTCTGACCGCGCGGTTCAATATTCCTGTTTTTGAATACACGCCCAGGTATATTATAGTGCCCGGTCCCGCGCCGAGTGCGCCTGCCGCGAGATCGGTGTGCTGACCGAGCGCGAGCGTTCCAGTGAAAATATCGCTCGAAGTGCTTGTTTCGATGAGCTGGACGGCGATTCCCTTCGGGTCGTCGCTGGATTTCGCCTTCACCATTACCGAATTGACGGCGTTCGGATCGCCGCCCGCGCCTCTGACGCGAATGTAAAGTGTTGATTTAGACGATACCGCCGGGCCCGCCGGCGTCGAATATGCCGCGTCGGTGAATATCTCGATAGCGGCCGCCGCGAAATTAAGGTCGAGCGGTATGGCCGGCGTCTGGTTGGCCATAATGCGCGCCTCGGCGACAGGATTGAGGCCGCCCGTATATTTATCGCTGACAAGCGCGCGCGCGCTGTTTAAGGTGCCGGCGCCGTGGTAATTGGCGATTATATCGACGCTCTTAGCGAAGCCGTTGACAAAAATGCTGTAAGTTTTGAATACAACGAATCTTTTTTTTGCGTTCTCGATGAGGCCGATTAAATTGCCGCTGAATACAACGAGTCCTGATACGGTTTCTTTAAGCTGATCAATGCCGGCGCCGGCGGAAATTATTCGCGTGCCGGACGAATAAGGCGGCGTGGCGGATTTGCTCAGTATGAATACCGGCGAAATTCCGGCGGCCGGTTTATCCGCCACTAAAAGGTTTTCTCCGGAATCTTTAGCGATCAAAAAAGGTTTGTTGAAAGTGCTCGAATTGCCGTAACTTTCGACCGCCTTCATCGAGCGCGGGTTGGCGATGGCGCTCGAGTACGAGGAGATGTTTCCCGCCGCATCGCGGTACCAGACATAAACGGTCACAGGCTTGGTAACTGTGCTCAGCGAATAAGAAACTTCGGTAGTCCCGCCTGCGGGGAATGTAATCAAATTCCATGTAGTGGAGGCGTTCGGCGGCGCCGGCGATTCCGAAACGCAGTATTCGGTTATGCCGGAATAGTTATCCGATCCCGCCAGATTGAGTTTTATGGAGTTTGAATTGGTGTATGGATCGCCGTTGTTGATGTCGAGGCCGGG
>CAYTCW010000149.1:5006-10120 GCA_964436235.1 uncultured bacterium | reverse complement strand
TCGATAAAATATCTTTACGATACCGGGCAGGTAGTTAAAGAAGAGCATTTTTCGACATATTCGACCGTGCGCTGACTGAGTTAAAAAGGAAAAACGGATTAAATATAAAGTTATAAAGACGCCTTCAAGGGCGTTTTTATATTTTACGGAGCTGTTATGGTAGTTCAGGTGAATAAAATTGAGAAGTTAAAATCAAAAAAAGAATGAAAAAATAAATATGGCAAAAACAATAAAAACAAATTAATCAGAAAATTAGAAAAACAGAAAAATAAATTGGAATAAAAGAAAAAGTTAAGCGTTATATTACCAGGTGAAGCGAATGAATGATAAAAACGGCAATGAAGAAATAATAAAAAGCGCATATTTAACGGGCGTTGAAAAAGGGTTTGAAGCTCTTTACAAATGTTACTATAGCGATATCTACTATTTTTTATTGAACATGTGCGCCGATTGCGAGCTGGCTTTAGATATAGCACACGATGTTTTTATAAAGGCATATAATCAAAAGGATCTTACGGATTATAAGATAAAGGCCTGGCTTTTTAAAGTGGCCGTTAATGAGTTTTTTGATTACAGACGGTCGTATGCCAGAAAAATCAAATACTTTATAAAAAATATATACAGATTTATAGAGCCTGAAAATGATGCCGGGTCTGAGTTTTTTGAGAGGATAAAAGAAGCGGACGATAAAGTTAAGTTGCGCGAATCGCTTAAAAAACTTGGTGAAAAAGACCGCGCGGTGATAACTTTGAGATATTATAACGATTTTTCTTATGAGCAGATCGCGCTTGCTCTTCAAATAGAGCCCGGGACGGTAATGTCGCGGCTGCACCGAGCTAAGGAAAGGCTGAAGGAAGTGATGAAAAATGAAGCTGAAAGATGAAAACGGAACTGAAAATATAACCAAAAAAGAAAACAATAAGAATAGCGCAATTAATGACGGCACGGATGAAGAGTTTGCGGTTATTTTCAAGAGGCAGGCCGCCGCCGATCTGTCGGCGGGCATTGAAAGCGTTAAAAATATTGAGTACTTCAAAATAGCGTCAAACCGCCGCCCGGTGCCGTTCGTGTCGTTTTATTATTATCTGTGTGCGTTTTTAGTAGTGTTTATAGTGTTTATGGCTTATAACATCTCACGGATAGCCGATGAAAGGCTTGCGGACGAAACGCCTCGCGCAAGCTATGAGTTTTCTTATGAATCAGATGATTTAAAAGAAAAAAGCGTTCCGGCGTTTTATGATAGGTACCGCGATCCTATAGCCGTGCTTTTCTTTTTTGCAGTGGAAGGCGTTGTCCTGTTTTTTATATTAGCCTCTGCCGCGGTTATTTTTAGATTTGCGTATATGAGGTGTTCGGGTGCCGGAAAAAAGCCGGGAGTTTTATTTTTACTTTGAGAAAGTAGTTTAAAAAATAATATTCATTCAAAATAAATTAAAAAAGGGGGGTTTTTAATGAAAATAAATATAAATAAAACTTATTTTAATGCGGCGTCAAATGTCAGAAAAGGCGGCGTCAGGGCGGTTGTTTTATTAACCGTGGTACTTTTATTTATAGCTTTTCAGAGCGTTCTTCTATACGCCTTTTTTTTGAGTACGAATATTTCTTACGGGGCCTCTGCGCCAAAGATAATTCTGGATAAAACCGAAGAAATATATATAACTAAGCTGGCTTCTATTATAGAATTCAGCGGCCGTAATTTTGCTGGCGGCAATTATGAAAAGATTGCGCGCGCCAATACGAATACTATTGAAATCGAGCTTATAAGCGTTCTTGATTCATCATCAGGCGATTCGCTCGAATCGGTTCTATTATCTGAGCGTCTTTTATTTAACAGGCCTTATAGTTTCAAGAGCATACGCTCCGCGGTTTGTGTTCTTGAAGAATACGCAAAGATCAATCTTGATGATAAAAATCCCGTTAAAGCCGTAAAGGCTATAAATTCGATTCTATCGCTTGCTATGGTTCCTCAAATAGGCATAGATTCGGAAAAAGCTATAATATGCGATATGATAACAAACGCATTCAAGCGCAGGGCGGCAAAGCTGATCGATGAAATGCTTAAAAGCGGCGTTAAAATCGATGATGTTATAATAGATAAACTTATCGATAAATTTGTGAAGTATGAAAATCGTTGTGATAGTTTTGCCGAGGCGCTCCATCATGAAAAGAAAGCCTTTTGTGAAAATATTGAAAATCAACTTTACGCGCGGCAGCCGGGATATAATAAATTCAGTCAATTTGCCGCTTTTGCCTTGGTAAAAACGAGCGAGTTATATTACGGCGGCATAGCCGAACAGTATTCGGCCGTCTTAGATAAAGCGATATCCGCTTCAGGTCTTAAATTTGATTCGGCCGATAAAAAACTTGAAGAGCTTTCAAACCTCGATCGTAAAATTAACCAGTCCCGCATTTATCCTTTGGCGCTGCTTAAATCGGAGATCAACCCGATAGTTTTGTTTTCAATACCTTCTTTCGATAAAATTTACAGGGACTATCTTTCACAGAGCGCCAGAAGTCGGGCGGCAATAATAAAACTGTCTCTGCGTCGCGCGAAAAATAATGAAACCGCGGGGGCCGTAGTTGACATACGGGGCGCAAGCGGAGACGATGAGCGTAATAAGGCGGCAGCCGGCATAAATGCTCTTAAAAATATCGAGCCGGTTAAATCGAATCCGTGGATTATAATCGACCCGTTCACTAATAAAAAATTGCTTTATAAAACCAGCGCAACCTGCGAAATAACGATATATAGCGCAGGCTACGATATGAAGGATGACGGCGGCAGTTTCAAAGACGGTAAAGATATTGAACTCTAATTATTTGCTTTAATAATTAATTTACACACTAATAAAAAAAGCGTTAACAAAAATCAAACCGGATGTTGTTAACGCTTTTTTTTATTTATGCATGCCGTTAGTGAATGTGACTTATCGTATAAAAGTATTTATTAAATCGGCACGGTTTTGATTTATTTTTTGGTTGTTTCGATTATTTCGGCTTTATCGGCAAAAATCGTCACCGAGCCCGGCAGAATTTTAGCGAATCCGCCGCTTACCTTCCATTCAGAGTCAACGGAAGGCGAGTCGGCGTTTTTTTTAATCGAAACGCTGCCCGCGGATAATTGCGTGATATAGGGCGTGTGGCCCTGCAGTACGCCAAGGTAGCCGAAAGCGCCGGGCATGATAGTAGATTCGACGTCATCGGCCGAATATACTAACGAATCCATGGTCACTATTTCGAATTTATATTTAGGCGGCATAATGCATCTACCTTTCTTTACTGATTTTGTTTTTGATACTGTTCGTAATTTTCAAGAACGTCGTCGATAGCGCCGCACATGAAGAAGCACTGCTCCGGTATGTGGTCGTATTTACCTTCGACGATTTCTTTAAAGGAACGGATCGTATCTTTTATTTTAACGTAACGGCCTTTAAAGCCGGTGAACTGCTCTGCGACGAAGTTAGGCTGCGAGAGGAATTTTTGAATTCTACGCGCGCGCGCGACGGCTTGTTTATCTTCGTCGGATAATTCGTCGATACCGAGTATCGCGATTATATCGCGGAGATCTTTATATTTTTGAAGAATCGACTGCACCTGGCGGGCGATTTGATAATGTTCGTCGCCGACTATATTGGGATCGAGCAGTTTTGAAGTCGAGGCGAGCGGATCGACGGCCGGGTAGATACCGAGTTCGACGATCTGGCGCGAAAGAACCGTGGTCGCGTCGAGATGTGAGAAGGCCGTGGCCGGAGCCGGGTCGGTAAGATCGTCGGCGGGAACGTATATGGCCTGTACGGAAGTGATCGAGCCCTGGCGCGTGGATGTGATTCGTTCCTGCAGGTCGCCCATTTCAGTGCTGAGCGTAGGCTGGTAGCCGACCGCGGAGGGCATGCGCCCGAGCAGCGCCGAAACTTCGGAACCGGCCTGGGTGAAACGGAATATATTGTCTATAAATAAGAGAACGTCCTGGTTTTTTTGATCGCGGAAATATTCTGCCATGGTAAGTCCTGAAAGCGCGACGCGCAGACGGGCGCCCGGTGGTTCGTTCATCTGCCCGAAGACCATGCAGGTTTTATTGATAACGCCTGATTCTTTCATTTCGAGCCACAGATCGTTTCCTTCGCGTGTGCGTTCGCCGACTCCGCAGAATACCGAAACGCCGCCGTGCTCCTGCGCCACGTTATGTATAAGTTCCTGGATCAAAACCGTTTTACCAACGCCGGCGCCGCCGAAGAGGCCGACTTTGCCGCCTTTCATATAGGGGGCGAGAAGGTCGATGACTTTTAAGCCGGTTTCGAATATTTCGATCGACGATCCCTGCTCTCTAAGCGTGGGAGCGGAGCGGTGGATAGGCATTTTTTCAGTGCTTTTTATAGCGGCGCCTTCGTCGATGGGATGGCCGAGAAGATTGAAAACGCGGCCGAGGGTTTCTTCGCCGACCGGAACAGCGATAGGGCTTCCGGTATCGATAGCTTTCATTCCGCGGCGAAGACCGTCGGTGGACTGCATCGAGATGCAGCGAACCTGATTGTTGCCGAGGTGCGAGGCAACTTCGACCGTAATGACGGTATTTTCCGCCTCGAATGGAACTTCTACCGCGTTATATATTTCGGGCAGATGGTCTTCATCGAACTCAACATCGAGCGTCGGGCCGATAATTTGAACAATTTTGCCTTCTTTCATTTTTATCTCCTTAGAATAATATGGTAGTTAAATTAAATTGACTTAAAATAAATTAAAGTAAATTATAACATACTTTAAAAAATTTTAAAAGATATTTTTCTTTAATTTCTTTATTTTTCAGTTTGTTTTTCG
Organism: uncultured bacterium; assembly: GCA_964436235.1. Taxonomy (GTDB): domain Bacteria; phylum Muiribacteriota; class UBA9980; order UBA9980; family UBA9980; genus UBA9980. The sequence goes on along the minus strand of CAYTCW010000149.1, from coordinate 5,305 downwards.
CTTTGTTTGTTATGATAATGCGGATAGTATTTTTTGGTGCATTCCGGGCACATTCCATGGGAGAATTTTATGCCGGAACGGCGCAGCAGGTAGCTTTCGACCTGCTCCCAGTAGCCTTTATCGTCTCTGATCTTTTTGCACGAGGCGCAAATAGGCATAAGTTCTTCGAGCGAGCTTACGTGTTTGGATATCGTAGTGCTGAGAATGTTTATGTTAGAAGCTATTTCGGTTATTTCATCGCCGCCGCGGTCTTTAAGTTCGACCGAATAATTTCCGGCGGTAACTTCTTTGAGCGCGTT
>CAYTCW010000149.1:1871-4906 GCA_964436235.1 uncultured bacterium | reverse complement strand
TGACTTTAGCCTCTTTATCGTTAAAAATCCGGTTGAGCAGAGCCGGGTTTAATTGGACTGTTTTTCCTTCGTTGATAAAAGACCAGATTTTATTGTCATTCATGGCATAAACGTCGATATGTTTGAGATAGGAAACATATTTAAGCTGGCTGTGAAATATATTTTTGATGGCGTTCTGCCAGAAATCGGGCCTTATTTTATTCAGATACTTATTGACGTTAATCGAAACTTCGATGATATAATCGCTGCCGGCGGGGTTGAAATAAGCGTAAAGATTGATAACGCCGGTGAGCGTTGAATTGGAAATGCGGTGGAATGTGATTTTGTTTTTACCGAAAAGCGTTTTTAGAAACGGCGCGAAATCTTCGACGTTCATTAAATTAAAATTAAGGTCGGTACGGAAGGAAGTGTTGTAAATGACGCCATTTTTGTTAATAAAGTATATGTCATCTACCCCGTTATCGGAGGCTATTTTTTTTAAATCATCAACGGAGCAGGAAAGGGTTACTTCGTAATTTGAGAACTGTGATGATAAGTTGACTAAAGCGTTTTTGGCGCGGCCTCTCAGCTCGTTTTCGATCAATAAAAGGAAATTATCGTAAATATTGAATTGATTTTCTAATCGAAGCGATATATCGTTTTTAATATTTTCGATATTGCGGCTGATTATCGATTTCGAGTGGGCGCCGATAAGAAGGGTTATAATCGAAGCAGTTAAAGCGATGGTTATGAAAAGATATAGCATGAATCTTTTTTTCATAATTTACATTTCCTTAAAGATCTTTAAACGATTTTTAAATTATACCACATTTACTTTAAAAAATCATTACATAAAATATAATTATACAAAAAAAAGAATAAATTTTTAAATATACTTTGACAATTAACGAATTTATTGATACAATGAGTATAGGGAACGGTTTTTATTCTTTAACAATCCCTCACTTTTCCTATTGCGGGAAAGGGGGTTAACATATGGGCATTTCGGTTAAAAAAATAATAAAAAAGCCCTGCGGTATTAGTTTTTATCGTAGTATCGCGTCTTGTTTCAATTCACGCTTTATTATTCAGGCGCCGTCAGGCATTCAATTTACGCCCTTATGCAAGCCTCCTTCAAATGTATTAATTAATTCGCATATTCCATTTTCATAAATTATCATTATTTCAGGCGCGCCGCTTTTTGCTTCGGTCAATGCGGCTTTTTCGGCGCGTTTATTTTGATTATTTTGATTGATTTTGCATTATCTTCACAAATAGAAAAGATTATAAAATAAGTAATGGAAGGGGGGCTGTGCGATGAAAAAGATAAACGAAAATTTAATCGAAGCTGCCCGGCGCGGCAATAATGAATTGCTTCGCATGCTGGTTTTAAAAAAAGCCGATTTAAATTACCGCGGCATCGATTTCGAAACGGCGCTTCATAAAGCCGCCAAGAAGGGATATCTTGAAACCGTTAAAATACTCGTTGAAAACCAAGCGAATGTTAACGTGCAAAATGAGGACGGATGGACGCCTTTGATGTATGCCGCATGGCGCGGATACATGGATATATGCGAATTGCTGCTATCGAGCGGCGCAGACTCGATGTTAAAAGATGACGAGGGGTGGGACGCCCTGATGTTTGCCATCTGGCGCGGTCATGACGCTATTGCCGATTTATTGCTTAAAAGCGGCCATGAATTCGATCCTTCCCGAAAATGGGTTGAAAATGCCGTTAATGAAACGGCTGAATGCGGTCAGATAGCCATCGTAAGATTTTTAATACATCACGGCGTAAACGTTAATGCCCGGGATTCGCGCGGAAGAACTCCGCTTATGCGCGCCTGCGAGTGCGGCCGTACCGAAACCGCCAGAATGCTCATAAATTTGAACGCCGATATTAACGCCAAGGACGAGAATGGCCGGAGCCCTTTAATGGAGGCCGTTGACTGCAATGACAGCGAAGCGGTTGAATTGCTTTTAGAAAGCGGTGCGGATGTTAACGCGCCGACTACGGCTATGATAACTCCCCTTATGATCGCCGCCGATCATGGCAATAAAGAAATAACGAGGCTTTTGGTTCACAGCGGCGCCGATATAAATGCGCGGACGAATTGTTGTTCTACGGCGCTTATGTATGCCGCCGACCGTGGTCACGCTGAAATAGCCGAACTGCTTATTAATCGCGGCGCCGATATAAACGCGCAAACGGATTATTGCGCCACCGCGCTTATGAACGCCGCCGAAAAAGGCCATATCGAAATAGTAAGGCTGTTCGTCGATAAAGGCGCCGATGCGAATGTTTACGATAAATGCAGGTCAGTGGCTCTTATGAAGGCCGCGGCCGCCGGGCATGCCGGAATTGTGAATCTTTTAGCGGCAAGGTGCTCGAATATAGACGTAAAAGACCGGGCCGGCCGCAGCGCGCTGATAATGGCGGTCGAAAACGGCCACTACGAAGCGGCTCGTTCGCTTATTAACGCGGGCGCTAATATCGATATCAAAAATAACGCCGGTAAAACGGCGCTCGCCATAGCCCGCGAAAAAGGCCATGATAAAATATTCCGGCTCTTAGTTGACAGCGGCGTAAACGTCAATAACCGCGACAACGAAGGCCGCACTATTTTATTTTCGCACGATAATCTCAATAATTGCGAAACCCTCAAAATACTTATCGAAAAAGGCCTTGATATAAACGCTAAAGACAATAAAGGAAGAACGGCCCTTATTTACGCTTCCGGCAAAAACGGCGCTGAAGCCGTAAAATTATTGATAGCCCGCGGCGTCAATATTAACAGCCGGGACGATAACGGCCGCAGCGCGCTTCATGAAGCGGCGGCTTCGTTTTCGGCCCATAGCGGCTTGATAACTAATTTATTAGTCAATAACGGCGCCGAAATCAACGCGCGCGATGATGAAGGCCGCAGCGCTCTTCACGAGGCCGTCCTGCGGGGCAACCATGAATTCGTTAAAGTGGTCGTCGGTAAAAATGCAGAAGTTAATTTAAAGGACGATAACGGCAAAACTCCGCTTCACGAAGCCGCAATTTCAATATA
>CAYTCW010000149.1:0-1771 GCA_964436235.1 uncultured bacterium | reverse complement strand
ATTAACGGCCGCGGCGCGCTTCACGAAGCGTCGCGGGGCGGTCATCTTTCCATTATAAAAGCGCTTGTAAGTTCAGGGGCAAATGTAAGCGCGGCCGATAACGAACACAGAACGCCTTTTAACGATTGCGTAATGTCTAACAATTTCGACGCGGTTAAATTTTTAGCTGAAAGCAGCCCTGATATAAACGCCGCCGACGTTAACGGCAAAACTCCTTTAATAAACGCGGCGCGATACGGCCATGAAGAAATAATCAAGTTTTTAATTTATAAGGGCGCTGACTTGAAAGCGGTAGATAACGAAGGTAATTCAGCCGCCGCATTGGCCGAGTTAAACGGTTATCCGGACGCGGCCGGGTTTATAAAAGCGAATATGACGGCAAAAAGCATTTAATAAAAAAAGCGCGCTGATTATGGCGCGCTTTTTTTAAAATTTGTATTATCGATGTTTTATTGATAAATATTTAGTTTCAATTTTAGCTTTAATCCTCTTTTTCGCCGAAAACCTGCGCCGAAAAATAATATACTTCCGCGCCGTTCTTGTAGGCGTCGCGCGGAAGTCCGGCTTTGCGGCAGGTTTCTTCTAAAAATGTAACCGCGTTCATATTCCATTCAACCGCCACCTGCGGTAGAAGCAGTCCGGAGTAAAATCCCTGCCTTACGATTAGACCGTGGCGGCCGATTTCTATTTTAGAAAAATCGTTAAGTTTTTCAAGCGGCGATAATACCGATAATTCGATATCGATATCCGCGAGTTCGTCAGCGGTTACCGGATCGAATCTGCTGTCGCGCGTGGAAGCCGCCTGCGCCATTTCGATTATCGTTTGATACAGAGGTTTGAACGCTTCGATATAACCTATACAGCCGCGTAAATCGCCGTTTTTGTGAAGCGTTACGAAAGCGCCGCATTTAGTTTCTAAAACGGAACTCTGCGGTTTGAAAACCGGAGTTTTTGCGTGCCGCACGTGATCTTCGAGCGCGGCGCGCGCGAGTTTTAAAAGCGAATCTTTATCGTTTTCATCGAGAGCGAAATTTAATTCGGGGCCGTTTGCTTTCTCCGTCATGGTGCAGGATTTCTCCTTTATGTTTTGATAAAGTAAAACTTAATTTCCGGGCGTTCCCGCCTGAGCGGTTTTATTTTCAGACTGCCCGGCCTGAAGGGGTTTTAATATGCGTTCGGGCGTGAAAGGCTTCATTATATAATCTATGATGCCGAGTTTTTTGGCTATAACGACTTCTTCCATGGTTTTTTTAGCGGTTACGATCACTACGTTCACGTTTCTGCCGAGCTCTTTTCTGATTTTGCCCAGAAATTCGAGTCCGTTCGTTTCGGGCATCATAATATCGAGAAACATATCGTTTATTGACGGGTCGGCCGCGAGTTTGTTCCACGCTTCAGCCGCGCTGAGAGCTGCTATCGGCTTAAAGCCCGCTCCGTTTAGAACTTCGCCTATGTAATTGCAGATTTCTTTTTCGTCGTCAACGACCAGAACTTTGCGGACTTTTTTTGACGGATCGGCATTTTCTTCCGCCTGACGCAACATTTCGCGAAGCTCGCTTTCTTCGTAAACCGTAACTTCGGTTATCCCCATGCTTTTAAGAGTAAGAACCGTCGATTCGTTTAAAACGACTCCGGCTTCTACTAAAACAACATCGGTAAAGGGTATTGATATCGGCAGAGCGACCTTCATTTCGGATTCGGCGTTTTCAAGATTAATCAGTTTCAATTTTTCACCTCGTTTATTTATTGCAGATATATTTTATATCAAAAA
>CAYTCW010000148.1:0-10126 GCA_964436235.1 uncultured bacterium | reverse complement strand
TAACCCCCCTCTATCTGCAATTTGCCTGACGCTTTTTTGTTAGTTTATCGATAATCTTTTCTGTCCTGACTTTATTCCTCGTTATAATACTTTACTTTGCTTTACATTCTTCTCTTATTTTTTTATTGGTTTTCTTCTTTCATTGACTGCCTTCAAGTTTTTTCAAGCCTGTCGTTTACTCATTCATTCATTTGCTTGTTTATTACTTTTTACTTATTTGTCTGCCAGCTTGCTTGTTTGCAGTCGCGCGCATGCGCGCGCGACTGCGTAGCTATAATGGCACTGCCGCAAATATGCCTTATAGCTCGCGATAAAAATTATTGTAAATCGGCTCTAATAATCTCATTGCTAATAATTAACCGAGTGGCATATGGCAATAGTTTTCATAAGACGCGTTGCTGAATAAAACTTATATAAAACTCGACATTGATAAAACTTGTTATTGTATTTTACCCGCAAATTTAGTAAAATACATACAAAAAATATGAAGAACATAAACACGGATATAAAATTTTTAAAAAATGGGAGTAACGATGCCGACGACTCGCACCGCGATCAAAAGCGCAAAATCGATTTGCCTTTATTATGAATTTAATTTGCTCATATTTACATTTAGTTTTGCATTTATCTTACTATCAGGAAGCGCTTCAACCGCCGCTGAAAAATATGATCCGCTCGCTATCGATAAGGCCTTCGAGCCGCGCACAATTGAAATAACCGTCAATGACGCTTCGCGCTCGCGCGAAATACCGCTTCTAGTATATCTACCCGCCGCCGTTAAACCGGCGCCCGTAGTTTTATTCAGCCACGGTTTAGGCGGCTCCAACTCCGGCTGCGCCTATCTCGGCGTCCACTGGGCGCGCAGGGGCTATGCCGCGGTGTTTCTTCAACACCCCGGAAGCGACGATTCCGTCTGGAAAGATAAAGCTGCCTTCAGGCGTAAAAAAGCCCTTGAAGAAGCCGCCAGCGGAAAAAATTTTTTACTGCGCGTAAAAGACGTTCCGGCCGTTATCGATTCGCTTGAAAAGTGGAATAAAACAACCGGGCACGAGCTTTATTCAAGATTCAACATGGAGCGCCTCGGAATGTCGGGCCATTCATTCGGCGCGGTAACCGCTCAGGCTTTAAGCGGCCAGACTTTCCGTTTGATCGGCGAAAAATTTACCGACCGCAGGATAAAAGCCGCCGTAATATTCAGTCCAAGCGCACCGCGAAGCGGCGGATTATCGGCCGCTAAAGCATTCGCTAAAGTTAATATTCCATGGCTTTTAATGACCGGCACCAAAGACACTGCGCCCATTGGAAATATCGATTTAAAATCGAGGCTTTCAGTCTTTCCCGCGCTTGCGCCCGGAAATAAGTACGAACTCGTTCTTTTCAACGCCGAGCATTTCGCATTCACCGAGCGAGCACTCGCATCTTCTCCGGCAGAAAGAAATCCGAACCATCACAAAGCCATCCAGGCCATCAGCATAGCTTTCTGGGACACTTTCCTCTGCGGCAAATCCGAAGCGAAAGCGTGGCTTGACGGAAGCGGGCCCGAATCGGTTCTGGAAAAAAACGACAGATGGCAAAAAAAGTAATTGAATAATATTTTTTTACTATAAATATAAAAGGAGTCACAAATGAATTTTCACAGCCTTCAAAAAAATTTTCTGTTTTTATTTTTAATCCTCGTAATTACGCTATCGGTATCCGGCTGCGTCGGAAGCGACGACGGTTCAACGGTAACCGACAGCACAACATCTAAAACCGTAGAAGTAAACGGAACGATTCCGACTCCGGCTCCGGCTCCCGCCGCGCCGCTGGCATCATCTGAACCTTACGCCGCAGGCCTTTTTAACTCTCAAAATTCAGTTCTTGCGGTCGACTCTAATAATTCCGATCTGATTATCGGCAGCGTCGCGGTGAACGGCGCTTCTTACACCGCAAACATTCCTACCAGCCAGACCGTCAGGGGCGCAAAGATTATCATAAAAAATAACGCGAGTAAAAGAATACTGTATCAATGCCTTACAGGAAAAATTCCGGCGTCGTCAGAAATTCCGGATAAAGTTAAAAAAATAAAATTATCGGGTATCGCAGTCGATGAAAATTCAACCGCCCGAGCACTGCTCGCCTTCGAAAAAAAGATCGATTTACTTTCAATAATATCTTCTGCCACACAGGAAATTCAAGCCGCAGGCGAAACCTTGAATTTAAATTATGAAGGCAAAAAAACTCCGGCCGACGAGCAGATCGAAAAAAATTGCGGCGGCCCGGCCATAGTCACCGAGCTTGCCAAGGCCGTTAAAACGGTTGCTGCCGTTGCCGATTCGAATATTTCACAAAGTTTCAAATCGGTTTTTATACCCGGCAACATATCCGGCGTATCAGATCTTTTGAACACTTTCATAACGCTTGTCAAAAATACCGAAGCGCTAAATATTATAAAGCAAAATCAACTTTCAACCTCAATAACCTTTTCGGGAACGACTATCGACTCAAACTCCGATCATAACGGTTCACTGAAGGAATTCACGAATAAAATAATTCCGCTCGAAAAAGTAGCGACGCCGAAATTCAGTCACGCTGAAGGGCTTTATAACTATACAAAAGAAGTGACTATATCATGCGAAACTTTAGGAGCAAAAATTAAGTATTATTTAGCTTATCCCGGAAAGATCGGCCTTACAAATTATATCGATTATGACGGAAAGCCGGTAATAATATCATCGAGCGCCTCCATAACCGCGATAGCGTCAAAAGACGGCATGGCCGACTCGGACGCCGCTTACGCAACATATAACATAGACGCCATTCCGCCGGTACTGACTTATGTCGGCATGGTCTCCGAGAATACCACAAATATCTACACAGCAAGGCCGGGTAATATCGTAAAATTATCTTTTACTATTAATGAACCGTTAGGCGGCATACCGGGCGTGAAGATCAACGGGCATATCGTCACGGCCGCTAAAGTTGACGATCTGAATTATACGGCATCCTATACGCTGGGCACTAATGAAGTTGAAGGCAATGTGAATTATAGCATCGATTTTATCGACCTGGCCGGAAACATCGCCAACACAGTAAACAAGGTCTCCGGCATCAAGTATTATTCTATAAATCCGGTAAACACATTAAAAGGCTGCGTCATTTACGCAAGTTCTTCTAAAACCGGCGCAGCGGGAAACGCAGCTGAAGGAGCGACTATCGAACTCATAAAAAAAAGCGAGCCGAATTCATTTCCTGCTTTTTCAACCCAAACTTCTAAAAGCGGGTTTTTCAATTTTACGGGCATTTTACCGGGTGAATATATATTAAGCGCCATTAGTGAAAATAATCCGGGCAACGCCGTTTTAAAGAATGAATCGTTAGTGAGCATCACGACTGAAAAAAACGAATACCTTATAGATAAGCCGATCGAACTGCTAAAAACTTCAACTCTTGAAGTAACCGTTAAAGACGAATCAGGCGCACAGCTGCAGAGCGCGCGCGTCTTTTTAAACGGCCTGAAAAACCAGTACACCAATAAAAATGGAATTATAAATTTCACCCGGGTCCCCGAAGGTATCTACAAAGTAGAAATATTGAAAGAAGGTTTCATAACCGTAACGCAAAATGTGGCGGTATCGGAAGCCGACACCAAAAAAACTTTTATTCTTTCAAGCCCGAACCCTCAGATAAAAATCCTTTCAGTTTCAGAGATTCTTTTAAATAATGACAAACTCGAAATATACGAAGGCGACACGCTCGCAGTAGCCGTCACCTCCGACAATCCGAACGGCGCCAATTTAAAATTCACATGGCAGATTTCAGGCGGCATAATTGAAAACACCACCGAAACCGCTATAAACAATTTGACAAAATCAGAAATCGAATGGACGGCGCCGGCTATAGAAACCGAGAACGCAGACACTTCATCGAATTATTCGATCACAGTCACTGTCGAAGACGGAAAAAGCCCATCGATAAGCCGTACTACCCTTTTAAAAGTAATTAAAAAATCGGCGCGCAAGATGTCTATAACTTCAACACCGCCCGCTACCGCAGTTATAAACAATACTTACCATTATAAAATAATCGCAGCGGATGAAACGATAAACGTCATCGAGCCGTCAAGCCTCTCATACGATATCAAATCAAACCATTCAGTTGAAAACGATAAATCATTCACGCTAAACAAAGACAGCGGCGAAATTACATGGCAGCCGGCCGTAAGAGGAACTTACGACTTTATTTTAAAGGTCAGCGATCCCGCCGGCAATTACGCAATTCAACAATTCAGCGTCAGAATAGACGATTATATCGACGAATTAAAACCGGGCGAAACTTTTTCGAAAACGGTTTTAAAACCGGATTCGGGACTCGATATTATCATTAAAAATCTTACGGCATCCGAATATATCATAGCAATGCCTTATAATACGAGTGAAACCGATATTTCATCGTTTAATATGTCGTTTTATAAAACAAACGCCGACAATTCAATCCCGCAAATGATCTCAAGCGTTGCGCCATCCAGAGCGCCGGGATTCGACCGCGACATCTTCAGTGATAAAATGGACATGCAGTTTAATTATGAACTCAAAAAACGAAAAAGCGATTTTGAATTCCTGAAACGATTCGGAAAGCTCATCGATTATAGCCGCCCCGTAAAAGCGCCGTCGATGCAGGCGGCAGAACCCGTCATAGGCTCGCAAAAAGATTTTATGATAACCACGCCCGATAGTTCGATAAATAACGGTTGGGCTAAAACGCCCGCGACACTGACGGCTTACGGAAAGCATTGCTATATTTACCTCGAAAATGAAGTGCCGTCTAATTTTATTAAACCCGATTCAGAAACTTTGAAAAAATTTGCGGCTTCTTTTGACGCCGATTATGAAAAGATAACCTCGGTTTTCGGGAGCGAACCCAACCCGGGACTTGACGGCGATTCGAGAGTTTACATCCTGTTCTCGCATTACGTTAACTTAGATGACGCGGCCGGTTATTTCAGTTTTTTCGACACTATCACTCAAAAGAAGTTCGATGAGGCGAGCGATCCGAATTTATACGGAAACAATGGCACCGGACAAAAATATTACTCGAATGAAAAGGAAATGTTTTACATATTTTTGCCCGATGCAGGTTTTAATGGGCGGTTTTACGAGGAATTCGTCGGTTCGGTCCTCGCCCATGAATTTCAGCACATGGTAAATTTTTATCAGCACAGCCTTGTAATAAATGATTATTTTGACGTCTCGACCGCATCGCAGGACGCCTTTTTAAGCTATCTGTGGATTAACGAAGGCCTGTCAATGCTTACAGAGGATATTTGCGGCTACAACGACGCTTTTCGTTATTACAGAACTTTTCTCGCCAGAGTTGAAAGTACTTCTTTATTAAATTTTATAGATATATCGAATTACGGCCTGTCATATCTATTCGTTAAATACCTTGTCGAACGCGGCGCGTCGCCGGCTATTCTCGCTAAGTCGGATAAAATAGATATTAAAAACGCCGAAGCTGAAATAATATCTAAAAATATCGCTGCAAATTTTGACGACCTTTATGGCGATTTCATCTCAACGCTTTATCTATCCAATAGCGGAATAACTTCCGAGCCGAAATTCAATTTTGCAACTATAAGTTTAAGAACCGAAATGGAAACCCGGGAGAGGAGATTATCAGTCAACGGAGCCGACATTATCGCCGAATTGGTTTCTCCTGCTTCTTATAAGGGCGTATGCAAAGAAAAATATTCATTTAACGTGATTAAGTGCGCCGCGTCGGAACCGGGCGATCATAAATTAACGGTAAGCGGCGCTATAGAAGGTAAAACCGGCGTCGTGATACTCAGGATCAAAAAATAAAGGACTCCGGATAAATATCCATATTGCAATCCTGTTCTTTCTTTTTGAAAAACTCGGTTTTAAGGCTCGGCGGATCGTCTATAAATTTTTGCTTAACGCGGCGCTCCCGTTTTTTGATGAAATATTCGACTTTCATCGCCGCGCTTTTGCCGCCCGATATCCGCCATGCCGCGGCAATTTTTGAAGGCTTGAAGCTTTTAGTGAATTTCGCGCCCTGCTTAGAACCGGTTTTATGAGTATTGAATCTTTTATGGATATCGATAGTATAACCGGTATAATAATTGCCGTTTTCACATTCGAGGATATAAACGAAAAATAATTTTTCTTCTATCGACATTTATAGTCATCCGCATGAATAAAATTTAACCGGCGGCCCGAAGGAAAGCCGGACTATGAGTGAATTATATATCAAATTCCGCATAAAGTAAATAAAAATTATGCCGCGATAATTATAAACATAACTATTATCAATGCCCGAATACGGCTAAGCGTTATAAAAAGGAAAAAAATGATCGAAATAAAAGGGAAATACAATACGGCAAAGGTTTTTACCGATAATATCGAAAGCAGCGCGGTCGAACAGATCAGACAGTTGTGCGATCAGAAGTTTTGCGAAAAAAGCTCGATACGAATAATGCCCGACGTCCACGCCGGCGCCGGCTGCACTATCGGCACCACCATGACGATTAAAAATACGGTCGTGCCGAATTTAGTCGGCGTGGATATAGGTTGCGGCATGGAGACAATAAAAACTAACGTTACGGATATAAACGCCGAAAAACTCGACGCGATTATACGGCAAAATATACCGTCCGGATTCGATATTCGCTCTAAGGCGCATCCTTACTCGCGTGAGGTAAAACTTGAAAATCTAAGATGCAAAAAACAGATGGACCTGCAGCGCGCTCTTTTAAGCATAGGAACGCTCGGCGGCGGCAATCACTTTATAGAAGCCGCGCGCGGCGAAGACGGTTTTATTTATATAGTGGTCCATAGCGGCAGCAGGCATTTAGGAAAGCAAGCCGCAGAATATTACCAGCAGCGGGCATACGCCGAACTAAGCAATATAAACCCGATCAAAAGGGAAATCGCCCGCAAACTCAAAGCCGAAGGCAAATTCAATGAAATACAAGACGCCCTGCGGCAAACCGTTCCGCCTAAAGTTAATAAATCATTGGCTTATCTTTACGGCGGCGGCTTCGACGATTATATCAACGATATGAAGATAATACAGGCCTACGCGGACTTTAACCGGCGGGCAATGGCCGACGCCATCGTAGAATCGATGAAACTATCCGTAGTAGAGCGTTTTACGACCATCCACAATTACATAGACACCGATACGATGATTTTACGAAAAGGCGCCATCTCCGCCCGCGCAGGTGAAAAAGTCTTAATACCCATGAATATGCGCGACGGCAGCCTGATTTGTATCGGAAAAGGCAATCCCGACTGGAATTATTCCGCGCCGCACGGCGCCGGACGCATAATGAGCAGAAGCGCGGCTAAAAAAAAACTTTCAATGGATGAATTCAAGCGCGCCATGAAAGGCGTTTACACGACAACCGCTAATGCGGCAACATTAGACGAGGCGCCTATGGCATATAAGCCCGCCGAAGAAATTATGGCTAATATTAAAGACAGCGTCGATATAGTCAAAATAATAAAGCCGGTCTATAATTTCAAGGCAGCCGAGTAGCCGCTATAAGGCCGCGGCGGTCTTGCGGTCTTGCGGTCTTGCGGTCCTAAAGCCGTACCGTTTTTATATAGCCGATTAAATAATTTACACTATGTGTAATACTGCCACATAAGATAATTGTGTAAATATTCATCAGTATTGTGCGCTAATTGGCCTATATTTAATATCTCACACTTTCAGCATAATTATATTATTAAAAATAGCTTTCAACAGGCTTTTTTGATTTTGGCATGATTTTTGTATAATTCATGTTAGATTTTTGTAGTTAAGCATTTTTCTTTGATATACCCATACCATTTCAATCTATATTGTTTGACATTTCTTTGACTAAACTTAACTAAATTAAATAAAATAAAATTATGGAGGTATTATTATGGCTAAAGTATTAGGAATCGATTTTGGAACCACTAATTCATGTATGAGCGTTATCGAAGGCGGCGAACCGGTGGTAATCCCCAATTCAGAAGGCGGACGCACCACACCGTCTATAGTCGGTTTCACTAAAGATAAACAGAGAGTCGTCGGTATTTCAGCTAAAAGACAGGCCGTTATAAACACCGAGCGCACCGTGCGTTCGATTAAAAGAAAAATGGGCCAGAATCATAAAGTTAAAATAGATGACAAAGAATATACCCCGCCCGAAATATCGGCAATGGTACTTCAAAAATTAAAAGCTGACGCAGAAGCTTATCTCGGCGAAAAGATTACCCAGGCGGTTATTACGGTTCCAGCTTATTTCGACGATTCACAGCGTCAGGCGACTAAAGACGCGGGCAGCATAGCCGGCCTCGAAGTTTTAAGAATAATCAACGAACCGACCGCTTCGGCGCTTGCCTACGGTTTAGATAAACAGCAGAAAAATATGACCGTTTTGGTATATGACCTCGGCGGCGGCACATTCGACGTTTCCGTACTCGAACTCGGCGACGGCGTTTTCCAGGTTAAATCGACCTGCGGTGATACCTTCCTCGGCGGCGACGACTGGGACCAGAAAGTTATAGACTACCTCGTCGATGAATTCAAAAGAGAAAACGGCATCGACCTTAAAAACGATCCTAAAGCGATGCAGCGCCTTCGCGACGAAGCTGAAAAAGCTAAAATCGAACTCTCGGGCGTTATGCAGACTAATATAAACATCCCTTATATCACGGCTGACGCCTCCGGCCCGAAACACTTAGACACAACTCTCACACGCGCTAAATTCGAAGATATAACCCGCGACCTGCTCGATAAAACGAAAAAACCTATGGAACGCGCGCTCGAAGACGCTAAACTCAAAATCGGCGATATCGACCAGATACTCCTCGTCGGCGGCTCGACCAGAATGCCTCAGGTTGTCGATTTAGTTAAAAATTTCTTCGGAAAAGACCCCTGCAAGAATATCAACCCCGATGAATGCGTCGCTATAGGCGCAGCTATTCAGGGCGGCGTCCTTAAAGGCGACGTTAAAGAAGTGCTTCTGCTCGACGTTACGCCGCTTTCACTCGGCATCGAAACGCTCGGCGGCGTTTTCACTAAATTAATACCGCGCAATACTACCATACCGACCAAACGCTCGGAAGTATTCTCCACGGCAGCCGATAACCAGACCGCCGTTTCAATACACGTTCTTCAGGGCGAACGCGAACTCGCGCGCTATAATAAAACTCTCGGTAAGTTCGATTTAGTAGGTATTCCGCCCGCGCCGCGCGGCATTCCGCAGGTAGAGGTCACCTTCGACATCGACGCTAACGGCATAGTCCACGTTTCAGCTAAAGATAAAGCCACCGGCAAAGAACAAAGCATCAGAATCCAGGCATCCTCAGGACTCTCAGAAGACGAAATCAAGAATATGCGCGAAGAAGCCGAAAAACACGCCGATGAAGATAAAAAAATAAAAGAAGTGATCGAAGCTAAAAACCACGCCGATTCTTTAATTTACCAGACCGAAAAATCGCTGCGCGAATTCGGCGATAAAGTCGATCAGCCTACTAAAGACGGTATAAACTCCGCTATCGAAGCGCTTCGCAAAGAAATGCAGTCGGAAGACGCCGAAGCTATTAAAAAAGCAACGGAAGCGTTAATGACCGCTTCTCATAAACTCGCCGAAACAATGTACGCTAACGCCCAGCAACAGGCCGGCGGCGCTAACCCCGGCGCGGGCTCCGAAGGCGCGGAATTCAACGCAGGCGCTCAAAACACAGGCGGCGCTAAAAAAGACGACACGGTAGTCGATGCCGAATTCGAATCGATGGACGATAAAAAATAAACTAAAAATTTATAATCGAGTTTAATTAATTACTGCTGATTAACAATTCATAATTAACGATTAGCAATTAACGATTAAAAAAAAGGGGGAAGAAAGGGTTAGCAACCCTTTCTTCCCCCTTTTAATCCCCCATCTATCTGCAATTTGCCTGACGCTTTTTCGTTAAATTATCGACAGCTTTTCCTGTCACGGCTTTAATTTCGTTTTCTTTCCTCTTTCTTTCTTTCTTGCTTCTTTCTTGTTTCTTAATTTTTACTTTTTGCGCTTTACTTCTTTTCCTGCCGGCTTGCTTGTTTGCAGTCGCGCGCATGCGTGCGCGCGACTGCGTAGCTATAATGG
>CAYTCW010000147.1:0-10641 GCA_964436235.1 uncultured bacterium | reverse complement strand
TCGATTCGGGTATCTTCCACATCTTCGGAGTAAGTTTAATGCCGAATATGAGACCCGCGCGAAGTTTACGGCGCACGACCTCGGGATTCATCTGAGCTATAACAAACGCAAAAAGGTGTACGGTTTAGTTCAAACAAATGTGTTTAGAACTGCAATGCAAGCGTATGTAAACGATCCTAATAGTAAATTTATTGTCTTTTAGAAAATAATTCATCGTTAACGATATATAGCATAAAATAAGGTGAATTTTCAATTTTCTTTTTTATATATAAAATAAAAGGGCCGTTAATGATTATATTCAAACCTGTAGATTTTGTAGAGTATATTGTTGAAATTGAAGACAATGTTGCACCTTGCTCATCTAATTTGAAACTAATATCTTGTATGGCACTTTCGATGATATTTTTGTTAAGTTTTTTACCTATTAATTCTTTGAATAAGTGAGATATGCTAAAATTTATTTTAGGAATTTGAATTGTTGATTTTTCGGTGAACACATAATTTTCTTTGTTGTTGTCCACCTTATATTGAATTGTTTCATAGCTTTCTTGCAATGTCTTACCAATAAAAGCAGTCGAAAGGATTATTTCGTCGCTATCATTGGATAAAAGTTTCACTATAAATTTATTAGTACGATCAAATAATTTAAAGTATATAACTTCAAATTGCTTATTTATTAATTTATGTTTATTATTATTTTCATTGTAACTTTCAATTCCAAAACCTGATACCGAAGCATTATGGTCGCTTATATAAAAAATAATTGGAGTTTTAAGGTTTTCATAAGGTTCAATAAAAGATAAGGTTTTTCTTAAATTTGAGTATATTGCAATATTATTTTCGTGTATTATTTTAGATTCTATATATCGTTCATTTTCCATTAAAAAATTATTATTCGCTTTTTTGTTTATTCCTTGTTCAACTTGTTTTAATGCATCAATAATTGTTGAACAAAAAATTAAATTATTATCTCTATTAATATTGGTTTCAAGATCGAAAGTAATTAATGTTGAATTAAGTTCAGTTGACTTGGTAAAAATTATTTGTTTATTATTATTCATAAAGAGATAAATGGTAAAGATTAAAACAACGATAAAAACAGTTTTTATTTTATAATTTTTCATATTAAAATTTTGTAATTTAATTATTATTCTAAAATAAACTTTTAAATTATGAAATTGCAATTTTTACCTAATTAGGCACTAAAATTGAGTTAAATAAAAATTATAAACAAGTTATAAATAATTTAATTATGAATAAACATACGCAACATCAAAATTTTTAATAAATCTTTATTTATTTAAGTTATCTAAAAGATTTTTTAAATTTCGATATTCAGGAGCATATTTTTTAATTAAATCAATACATTTGTTTGCATTTTCGTAGTCACCAATTTTTAAGTAACAGTAAGTTAAAGAATTTAAATACTCTATTTTTATTTTGTACCCCATCGGTGTTACGATGTTATCATATTTGGCCATTAATTTGTTTAGTTCATCAATACATGTTTGGATATCATTAGCATAATTAAAAGACTGTAACTCTAATTCTACAATAGGGATAGCCGGATGATTTGTAAAATTTTCTTTAAAGAATTTCAAATTATTTGTTTTTTCGTGTTTATCAAAAAATAAAACTATATTAGCTAGTGCCGCATAATTTTTATTTTCACACATACTTTTCATGTTGTTAAGTACTCTTTTCGCCAGCTCGACATTAGAATTATTTTCTTCATAGCTTTTAGCACTAGAATTAGATAAAAGCATTAATAAAAAAACTATTTTTTCATGAGTTTCATAATTCAAATCGTCTATGTTTTGAATATGATTATCCTTCAGTAATACAAATTTTTCATCAAATTTTTTTCCATTAAACACTCTCGGCAAAAAATATATAACATAAAAAGCCTCCATTGAAAAAGGTTTAGCTCTAAGAATTTCTACAGAATAATCAATTGCAACATTACTATTAATTGACAAAAAATCTATTATACTATCATTTGTTTTTGGGATTACGATTGAATAAAAATTTTTAAAACTTTCGTCAATATTTATTTCACCGGTATTTTTAGAATAAACAGGCGTCGCATAAATTAATACAATGAATAAAATTAATACTATTTTTTTCATAATGTCTCCTAATATCTTATTGGCATTGCTTTTAATACTTTTTTATATTCATAAAAAAATGACGGTTCGTATTCAATATACCACATTTTTTTTTCTAAAATATATACGGCATATATAGCGCTATAACACAAAAAATAATCGCTTATCCCGTCATGTAAATTAAGCCACATGTCTCCTAATTCTTTTTTACTTAATTTATCATCTTTTATACTATCTATTTTTTTCTTCAAATACACAAACGCGGTATCAGTCATCCACGGAGATATTTTATTGCTATATCCCATAATTAGTCCATCTGGTAATACTTTATGCCATTGTTTGACATGACGTGGCCATTTTAAACTATAACATGCATCGAGAATTAAAACCTGAACACCGTCAATAAAAGATGGATTTTTATATTTTGATAACCATTTATCGTTATATACGTCTTCTTCGTGCCCTTCATATTCCTTAAAAAATCTTATAGGTTGAACATTCACTCCGTCTGAAGATGTAATGATAGGATTCTCGATAGGACCATCACCATCAATTATGAACCAATCCGCTTGATTTTTAATCAAAGCATAGAGAGATAAATCGCCGTGTTTAATATTAATATACTCAGCCCCACCAGTTTTTACAAAATTAAATAAATTTTTAATGATGTTATTTTGAACGCTAACCAAAGAATCATCATAATCAGAACGCACTAATTTGTATTTGAAATAACTACTATTGTAAAGATAAAAACAGTCTTTTGAATTTTCATAACCTCTAAAATATGAAATTCGTAAATCTTTACCGTTTTTTTCGTTATTAATTAAATTAAGTTTTTCATCCTTGGGATCTTTTAGCGATCGTAGATTTATCTGACGAAGATCGGTTTCAATTAAATTTTTCGTTGAATCTGATATTTCTTGCGTTTCATTCGGTTGAAAAAGGGCGTAAGGTAAATCGCTGCCTCGCCGGGGAGTTGTTTTAACGATTTTATTTCGGCCGGATACCGAGCTTTTTAATGTAATTTCTATAGGGCGCTGGTAAAATCGATTGTAAGTATCCAATACGACTTTAATGCAAATTCTTTCATCGGCATCGAATATTTTTTTGGGATTTATTGAGTCTGAATATTCGCTTTCAGTAAAGTATATTCTCTCAACTTTCGGTTCTATTTTATATTCTTTGATTTCCGCCGCATCGGTAATATTAGTTTCGGCAAATTTTATTATTTTATTTCTAAATTCCGCGCTGTTAAACTGATCAGTAACATTTTGAAGGCTTAATCTTGACACGCACTCAAAAGCGGCTTGATCCATTCTTTTTTCGCCCCATAGCAAGTTATTTTTATTTATGAGTAAATCGCCTTCTATTATTTTCAAGTTTCCTAAATTTCCGGAATTAGCCGCAGCGTCATAATCGAACTTGCCGGCAAATTTTATTGTGAATTTCTCAGGCATGTTTTTATCGAAATAATCTTTATATTCTTTCGTTAATTGCATAGATTCTTCCCATTGGCCGGCAGCATTAAAAACTATGGCTATTTTTATATAAGCTTGGCTTATTCTCAAATAGTAAGATTTAATATCGTCTATAGCATATTTCATTACTCTTTGTAGATAATCGGGATTGTTTTCATATTGAGAAGTAAAACCAGGGACTATATGTTTAAGCGATAAGAGCTGTTTTACATATGCTTCATAATCGGCTTTTAATTTATTTAAAGAATTAATTTCATTGTTTATTGCTGGAAAAATATTATCGTTCGCTTTTTTGATTTTTTTTAAACGTATATCCGCCTCTTTATTAACGAATTTAGTAAGTTCATTGCCGAAGCTGGTGTCACGGTTTATTTTTAGATATTGTTCATACAACGAAAAAAAATCAAATCTGGGATATGGTGGAATAGGGTCAAAATGAGTCGGCCATATTAATTTGCGAATTGTCTGCTTTTCTAATGCGGAATTCGGGTCTTTCTTTAACTGCGCGTCTGATTTTATTAACGATATAAGATGACATATGTCCGCTCTTGAATTTCTATAACGAAAAAGAAGCGATTCACATGTTTTATTAAAATCAACTAAAGATAAGGATTCGAAAGAATCGTAAAGATTTTTTATATCGGTTCTTATAGCTAATTCATCGGTATCTATGTTTATTAAAAAATCTTCCGGCAATTGTGAGGGGATAGAACCATCTAAGTCGTCTTCGATTCTGACAGCCGCAATCACTGGCCCGGTCTTTTTCTTTTCGGTCGATTTCAATGAAGCCAACATTTTATTGCAGTCGTTTATTAAATCTTTACTAAATTTTTCGGATGTTTCTTTTTTATTTTTAGTTAAATTTACTTTACCTTCAATACGATTTTTATTAACAAAAATAAATTCAGGGGTTTTAACGCTATCATCGATGATACGCTTGTTTTTAACAGGCGTTAAATCATTGGAAGATTCAGCGGTATCTGGAATGATTGGCGCATCCGGAGCGTTACTCTTGTTTATCTTTCCTTTGTTTAGTATATCTTTTAACCCGGAAAGCCCTTCAGCATAAGCTGTATGGTTAAAGCCGAAAAGCAGAATCGCTATAATAAACAGTAAAAATCTTGGATTTGTAGATAAATAAGGTGTTTTCAACATAACGCTCCTTAATTTGGAATAATAAAAAGACTACGCCGTAATCATAACCGAAAATTATTAATTTGTCAATTTATTTTCAGCTGTTTTTTTGTCGTCAACATGAGTAAAACAGTTATTTTAGTTAGATTTTAGGTTAAACTTATTTAACTACTTATAAATTAGAATAGTATGAACAAGAAGATTTTTAAAGGGCTGCAAGCATTTTGGAATGAAGCGCGATGTATATGTCGATTCACAGTGTTTTTGTTGAGGATTGATAAAAAAGTGAAACCTGTAAGCCGCGGGACATACTCATTATAACGATTCACAGTAATGCTTTAAACTATAATTAAAAAAAGCGGGTTATGCAGGTGCCGATTACTTCGGTTTTAAGGCGCCCTTTAACGCCGCCGTGCTCGGCGGGTATTTCATATATACTGCGGGGCGTTTTAAGAGGAGTGAGTATTTTAAACTTAGTAATTGAATTTTTTCCTTTAATAGTCATAAAATCTATATACTCTTCTTTTTTTAATATAAGAAGGACTTTATGAAGCGTCTGGCGCGTAACTCCGGTTATTTCGCGAAGCTCGTCGATACGCAGGTCGAAAAATACTCCGGCAGTCTCATTTTCAAGACAATCGAGTTCGATTATTTTTTTCATGACAAGCCAGGTGGCGACGCCGTACTTGCCGCTCAAATATCCCGGCAGCCCGCTATATTCGATCCAGCGCGGAAAGCGGCTGCAGTTTTCGGATGTTTTTACTTCGGCCACGCAGGCATGTTTTGAAAGATTGTCCGCGTGATTTATATAGTCGGTTATGCTCGATTCGGGTATCTTCCACATCTTCGGAGTAAGTTTAATGCCGAATATGAGACCGGCGCGAAGTTTACGGCGCACAACCTCGGGATTCATCTGAAGCCTGGCCGCAGTTTCTTCAACAGTAAATAAAGTGTCTATTCTATCTTTTTCATTTTTTTTATTCATGAGTTCACCGGTAATCTATTTTTCAAGATAATACAATAAATTTTCTTTTTTATCAAGATTTATTATTTTATTTTTTTATTATTTTATTATTTTATCTTTTTAGCCTTTTATTCCCTTATTTATAATTAAAACCAGACAACTTTAAATAAAAAACGCCGGCACAAAAGGCAGGAATTATAAAGATCAATATACTTAAAATATTAGATTATCGTAATATTCAGGCGCCTCGAATTTGACGTTCGTTGAGCTCATCGACATATTATAGGACATCGATATGTCCTGCGTCGAACTGGTCGACGATATCGCGTATTCGCCTTTTATCGATTGTCCGTCGGGCGTCATCCACTCATTCGCATTATTAATTTCACGGCTTCCGTCAGTTTTCAAGACAGAACTGACGTTGTTGACTTTAAAGGTTTTGAAAGTTCCGGCCGGAACGGTGATGATTTCCTCGCCCAGATAAGTGACCGATTTTGTCTTGACCGCGCCGTCACTGTAATTGTAAGTTGCGTTCCATGAGGCGGGATTAGTTGAATCGCCGTAAAAAAGCACCGGCAAGCCGGCGACGGTCCTGTAATCGCCGCTGCCGCTCTTTTCGGCGACTATGTAACAGTTTCTGGTAATGATGTCCTGCGTGAAGTAAAGTATGCTTTTATTAGTCGTTGAAGTCGAGGCGCCAGTCGAATCGGTAAAAACAAAAGTAAAAGACGCGGCCTCCGCCAGTTTCGTCGGTAAGCCGCCAGTTACGCTTGTCATGTTCATAGTTCCCGAAATGGCCATGTTCAGTTTTACGCCGTTTTTATTGTTAGTTAACGTTCCGCTTCCTGAATAGGTCCAGTTTTCGCCGCCCCGAAACGCCCGCAACAGGGTATTGGAGGGCTGGTTAAAGTTAATCGGCGTGGTTGAAGTTGCGCTCATAGCTGTAGAATCGTCACCGCCGCCTCCGATGCAGCCAGCGGCCATAGAACCGATCGCCAATAATAATGCCAATACAACTAATAATTTAAAGTTTTTCATGATTTTCAAACCCCTTTATAAATTTGTTTTCTGTTTAATTTAAGTCCATATCTTCAGACGAAATAATTTCATCGGACGATCCGGTTCGTGCATACGAGGCTATTATAGATAAAATATTTGAATAAGTCAAACATAAAACTCCTAAATTATCGCGCATCTTCGATTTTTTTCGCCCTGAAACATATAAAAAGCGGAAATTTCATTAATTTTTCAAAACCGCGCTCATCCGCTTTTCTGAATTCTTCGACAGGTTTCGGTTCGAGGATTTTTTCAATGACAAAACCGCTGCCGCTAAGGGCTTCAGAAATAGAACCGAGGCTGTGATAATAACTCGGCATATTCACGCTCTTGCCGAAACCATCCCAATCACAGCATACACGGCGAGTTTCGAAATAATTTTTAATTCCGAAATATCTATATGAAAAAAACGGATGTTCGGTCGAAAATACGAACCAGCCGCCTTTTTTAAGCACGCGATTAATCTCGCCGAAAAGTCCGGCGTGATCTTTTATGTAAGTGATGGCAAGCGCGCTCAGAACGCCGTCGAAAGTTCCGGCGTCAAAAAAATCAAAAGGCTCTTCCATATTGGCTTTCAGCACTTCGATTTTGCCTCTGGCCCTCTTTTTAGCGTGACCGATCATTTTATCGCTTGCATCGATTGCGGTAACTATGGCGCCGCGAGCCGCGAGCCATTCGGCATAAACGCCCGGGCCGCAGCCTAAATCAAGTATTTTCATGCCTTCGATACCGCCGGTTATCAGCGATTGAACGGCCGGCCTGTCGTAATATGCGTTATGAGGTTTGGTATCTACGAGCGAAGCGTAAAGGTCCGCAAGTTCTTCATAGGCGTCGTAAGCCAGATTTTTTTTCGCCCGCTCAGCGGAAGTTTCGTTTTTATTAAGATCCGAAAACTCATCATCGCACGAAAATTCATTACCATCTGACATAATTCAACCTCCATTTTTTACTTTAATACAATTATACCCGCCCCGCTATTTTAAAATCAATAGAAAATAACGTCTGAAAAGAGTTCTGTAATTTAATAAACTTAATCAGCGTAATGAACGAGGCGACCGGGCTACCCAAAGACGCTATCGCCTCCATGAAAAATCCCCGCCCGCTTTTCACTGTAAAATTCGTCAAGCCGGGCGAAATATCCGGCATAACTTTCACCCGCCATTAAAGCCCGAAACATCCCACTCAGGCCGCCAAACCGCTCATTCACGACTCATACCGACGATCCGCCTAACCCCGAAAACCCTCATTCTCAAGAGTAAACCTTTAAAGTTCGTTTAAAGCCTCGCAAAAATCTATTTTTTTAAGGGCGATGTAAGCAAGTTTATCCAGTGCGTCAGCTAATCTTATTAGTTGCTTTGAATCTTTTAAAATTTCGATTTCATGGGCGAGCTCTCTTATTATTACTTCAACGTTTCGAGGAGCTTTAGCGTTTGAAATTTCAGAGAAAGCCTTAACTTTTTTCAGTTTTCCTATTTTTGCCGTTTTTTTGTTGGCTAAAGCGGCCTTAGACTTACGAACCGCTTTAGCTCGTTGCATATTTCCAAATTTTTCTTTTATTTTAGCGGCTATTATTTCGCGATGCTTGGCGGTAAATTCGCCTTTACCTGTAAACACGTCTTCAGGCAGGCCGAAAAAGTTTTTTAATTCAGTGGCTGTCACTTTCGAGATCCTTCCACGCAAATCGCCCTTTGAAAAATAGTTATACCAAGCCGCCATCGAAACATGAACGATTTTGCTTACAACATCCTTTATAGTAGCGGTCGTGTTACTTTTTATTATGTCGTTAATTTCTTGCATTCTTTCAGCTACTGTGTTTTCGTGACCAATGGAAATGCTTTTTTTAGGGCTCATGATTACTCCTTATTTAATTTATTATACGTGCATTTGCTTAATATGTTTCAGACCGCAGGAAAGTTCCATTTAGATCATAAAGATTCCATGTGCCGGAACGGCTCCCGTTTGTATATTGGCCCAGCCAGTATCCTTGCCAATTATCTGACAGGCGTTTACAAGGTCCGTTTAATACGTCGTTTGAATATGTTTCCATTCTTATAAGCCTGGAATCACTATAATAAAAATTCCATTCACCATTTTTAACCCATTTATTTATGCCATTATCGTTAATAACCACGTAATTGCCTTTTGATTTTTTAACGCCGTTATCGTACCAGTCTTCCCATTCGCCGATACGCATGTCTTTTTCATACATTCCCTTTTCTTTAAGTGAATTTGAGGCATTATCATAATAAAAACGCCATTCACCGTCTGATTGATTTTGTTCGTAGTTTCCGCGTATTTGCAATTTTCCACTGTCATAGTATTTTTCGTATAAGCCATGATTATAAGAAATATTTTGTCCGTTTACGTTAAAGACTGCCTTATAAGTTCTTACTTCAACGGTATTGCCATTACTGCTATATATTACGTGTTCGCCATCCGGCTTGCCCTCTTTATATTGTTCTTTTGCGATCATTTTTCCGGCGGAATCATATTGGTATAGAGCTCCATGTTTAAAACTAATCTTTTCAGCATATTGTTTATTCGGATTATAGCCGTCCTCTAAAATATAAGAGTCTATTACCTTAGTTATGACCGCTTCATACTCGGTTTTTAAGTAACTGGTTGAATCATATTCTCTTATCCATTTTAATTGCGGCAAAGACACTATGACGGTGGCTTTCGTTTCAAGTTCGTCCAGAGCAACGCTTTTGGCCGTTATATTGATGATATCGTCTTCTGGATAATATAGCTCATTATAATATTGAATCGTTGGAACTTCGAATTGTGCCTTATTATGTCCGTCATTTTTACCGTTACCATAAAAACTGAAATTTCCCTTGTCTGCGCTGAAAATAACTGCTGTAGTATTAGCGCCTTCGGCTGTGGCGTAGTAATCGTAGATTGCGCCCGGCTCTACATGTATAAACTCCGGCCTTATTGACATTTTAATTTTATTTATTTTTATTACCGAACTGCCCATAAATTCGCCGGCTCTGGTATTTAACTTTGCAAAAAGGGTAAATGATTCAGACGGCTCCTTAGTCAAAGTTTTTGTGGCTTCAAACTCAATTTCGTCAGTATTTAACGTTGTTATTTTGCCGGCGCCAAAGTTATCAAGGTCCCACATCAAAGGGAGGTTTTCAAAATTGTTTTCGACGTTCGCTTTGAACTTTAACTTTTCGCCTGTGCCCATTTCAACGTTGGCAGGAACTATCGTTATTTGAGGTTTTAGAACATTCACCTGAGAAGCCAGGATAATATCCGCTCTATAATCATTAGAATCGACAAACGGCTCATCGGTTCTAATATGAGCGGTTATTTTGCCCGAAGTAGATATATTGGGCGCGGTATATGAGCATGAAAGGCCATTAGGCGCCAATACGCCAGGTGCAGTTGCGTCGGTATCCCAGATAGCGCAAAACCACTTAACAAACACATTAGGAATTATCGAAGCGCTGGTGATTATGTTAAAATTCGTTGTTTCGCCAGAATAAATTGTTATGCTTTCGGGCGTTATTTTTAAAAACGCCAAGTCAGACGTCCCTTTTTGAACTGTAATAGTCGCCATAGCCTTACGTTCTGGCGGGTTATTTGTCATAGCAATTATAGTATATGTGCCTTCCATTGCCGGCGCTTTGTATTTTCCATTTTGATCAATAGTGCCTCCGCTTTCGCCTTCCAGTATTGACCAGGTGACGTCGGTCGTTTCGTTAAAGCCAAGATAAGCTTTTATATTTCTCTCGTTATTCGTCTCGATAGTCTGCCCGGTATCTAATGTCAAAGCGGAATATTTAAATTTTACATCAAAGCCGTCAAGCCAGTTATTGTCTTTATCAAGCAGGCTCACCACAATTTTAAAATTAGGTCCCAACTTTTCCCAGCCGGGTTTGAAGTTTTGTTT
>CAYTCW010000146.1:0-10690 GCA_964436235.1 uncultured bacterium | reverse complement strand
ACTGCGCAAATGCGGCATACGAAGTATGTCGTATTTGCGCAGTTTTATGTTCAGGTAGAGTAAAGGGGGC
The DNA here is from genome assembly GCA_964436235.1 of uncultured bacterium. Classification (GTDB taxonomy): domain Bacteria; phylum Muiribacteriota; class UBA9980; order UBA9980; family UBA9980; genus UBA9980. The sequence goes on along the minus strand of CAYTCW010000146.1, from coordinate 10,620 downwards.
ACGGGGGATAAGAGAGGGCTATTAGTCCTTCCTTATCCCCCGTCGCGGTCTTATGCGGTCTTAAAGCTGTTTATAGCAGTTTATAGCGGTCTTACAATGATCTTACGGCAATTTTGCAGTCATGGTCATTTTGCGCCTTATCTTTGAACGCCGTTTTCGATATCGCTTAACAGCAAAGGGTATTTCTGATTCAAAAGCGTGTTGATATCGGCTTCGAGGCCGGCGAATTCACTTCTGATCTTAGAGATAACGCCGGATATTAATTCGGGCTGTTCTTTATTGAGCAGATCAACTGTGCGGCCTGCAATTCCTGCAAAATGCGAGTCTAACAGTGAGGCTATTTTTTTCGGCACGCCCGGATAATTCTTTAAAATATAATCGCCCATTTCTTTTCTTACTTCAATTTTAAATTTGGCTGCTTTAAATAAAACACCGGGATTTTTTTTATCGAGCAAGGCCGCTATTTCAGAACGCGCGCCAAAGTAATCCGCCCGTCCTTCTTTTATCAGGGTATCTAAAAACCCGTCGATGAATGCGTAAATATCTTTTTTCAAGCCGTCATCGGCCATACCGGCTAATTTAATAAGGGCATCAGGCTCTTTGAGCAATGAAATAAGAATGCGAGCAGGCTTTTTCATCTCGGGATATTTTACGCCGAGTTCCTCCGCGCGCTTAATTATCTGCGGATTAGCGTCCTTAAACGCTTTAAGTTCCATAGCGGATTTTTTCAATTCGGCCGCATTAAATTTATTAAAATTAGCCGCAGCCGCGCTCTTAATTTCAGCTTTGACTGCGCCGTGGCGGGTTTCCATTATTTTTTTAATTTCGTCCTTAGATTCCATAAAAGTTTTTATAACGGTTTCATGTTTTACGGCTATATTTTTTAATTCCGCTCTCTTAGCGATGAGATCGTCGATCAGAGATGGATTATTTTTTAGAACCGTTTCGGCAAATTCTTTTATAAAAGCGGATATCGATCCATCGTATGCTGAACGGAATTCTAAAACCGCAGCTTTTACAAGTTTTAATTTATCTTTAGTTCCGTTTTTAAAGCATGAATCGACTATCTGCGGAATTTTGCCGGGCAGTGAAGAATATTTAGCCTCTATGATATTTAAAACATCACAGGCGAGTTCCGGATATTTAACTCTAATCATTTCAACCATAACGCGCTTTTCTTCGAAGGACGCACTGGCGATTTTAATAATATACTCATATTTAAACTCAGAGGCGAACGCCGGAAGGACCGTTATAATAAACCCGATTACCGCCATGACTGCAATTATTGAATTTTTAAAAAAATTGATCTTATTCATAAATTACCTCCTTAACTTTTTTGCTATTACCGTGGTCTTTTACCTTTAATTGTTTGCCGTCTGCCTTCCGGCTTTTCATTCAGCTTTTTTCTTTCCTATAGCCATTATAGCAAATTAAAGTTAAGATATAATTATCGATCTGATAAGTTATCATTAAGATTTTGTTAAGATTGCGTTAAGATTAAACTAAACTTAAAATTAAGTTAGATATCCGCTTTTTTAAGTTTAAAAAATAAAATTGCGTCGTATGGCGGCTGCGGCTCGATAAATTCGATAGCGCCGCCAAAAGTTTCGATGGTCTGGCGGCAAATGGCAAGGCCAAGACCGCTTCCGCTAAATACTTCGCCTGCATCGGCATTTAAGTAACGGCCGGCGCCGCCTTTACGGTAAAAGCGGCCGAATACTTTCTCGCGTTCTTCGCCGGCTATTGAATCGCCCTGATTGCTTATTTTAAAAGAGTAAAAGCCGTCCTGTAAAGAGTATTCTATCGCAATTACCGATTCGCGTTTGGAATGAAATATCGCGTTTTCTATAATATTTTTAACCGCCTTCGATATCCTTTTATCTTCGGCCATTACACCGATTTTATCATCCGGCTTAAAATTTATTTCAAGACGCAGGTCTTTATTTTTGACAGCATGCTCATAACGCTCAATGGTGCGGTAAAAAACACGGGCAATATCGAGCGGATATATTTGAATCACCGCCGCGCCAGACTCGAGCCTCGATAATTCAAGGATATCCGAAACTAACTCTGAGAGATAATTAGCTTCATCAGCAATTCGTGCGGCGTATGTTTTGACTTCGGCGGGCTCCGAGACAACGCCGTCGGCTATCGCCTCACTGGCGCCTCTGATTGAGGTTAGCGGCGTTTTAAATTCATGCGACGAATCGGCCAGAAAATCTCGCTGGCTTTTAAGAAGTACCTCTATTTTACCTGACATTTCATTGAGCGTTCTGGCTATTTTACCTATATCGTCTGAAGAACCGATATCTATTTTAGGCGCAAAATCGCCGTCGGCGTAGCTGAGAACGGCCGCGCGTATTTTAGAAAACGGCGAAAGCAGCCACCGTGAAAGTGAAAAGCCTATAAAGGCTGAAATAAAAAGCGCTATAACAAGAGATGCGAATATTTTATTAAGCAGTTTTTTACGCCGCGCTTCGTTAGCCTGAAAGTTAACCGAGCTTAAAACGCCGCCTGAAAAAACGCCGGCGGCAAAAACGGGCGAAGCGCTGTAAAATCTTCTGTCAGCCGGAACCGCCCCGGTTCGTACGCCGGAAATTGAGCGCCCGGCGGCAAGCTCACTTTTTTCGAATTCGGAAAACTTTAACGATTCAGCAACACCGCTTCTATCGCCGGCGTAGGCCGTAAGAAAAAAAGCGCGGTCAAAAACCCTGACGCCGGAACCTACGAATACCGGTATTTTTTTCAAAACATCATCAGCCGTTTTTTTATCGAAAGGCTTTGCTTCGCTTAATATATCGGCTATTTTAGCGCTCTGCAAGATAATATCTTCTTTTAAAAGGTCAAGGAAAAAAGCGGCCATTGAAAAGGTCATTATGCCGCCCGAAAATATTACGCAGAATATAGAGGTGCCCAGCGTGATCAACGCTACTTTATATTTAAACACTATTAGTTTTCCTCGAATTTATATCCGGCGCCCCTTACCGAAACTATCGGATTATACCCGGCGGCGGCCGCGTTCAAAGCCTCTCTGATATGCTTTATATGCACATCTACCGTGCGAGACATGCCTTCGCCGTCAGCGCCCCACACTCCGACGTATATTTCTTCACGCGAATAAACTATTCCAGCTCCCGCGGCGAGTTTTTTAAGAATTTCAAACTGCGTATAGGTAAGAGTTACGCGCTTCGAGTCCACCTTCACCTCGCGTCTTTGAAAGTTAATTTCAATCCTCGAAGTTTTAACGACATAGCTTCCGGCCTTATCAGCAAAACTTAACGATGCTTCGCCGCCGCCATTTTTAAGCTGAATAGCCGCAGCGGCTTCAGGCAAAGAATTTTCTTTAAGGCCGCCCGATTTTGAAACGGAACAGCGCCTTAAAATAGCCTTTATCCGGGCAAAAAGTTCGCGCGGCGAAAATGGCTTGATGATATAGTCGTCCGCGCCTATTTCAAGAGCTAAGATCTTATCGATCTCCTCATCTTTAGCCGTTAAAAAGATCACTGGCACCTGGCTTTTCTTGCGAAGCTCCCGGCATAGCTGAAGGCCGTTCATACCTGGCAGGCCTATATCTAATATTAAAAGATCGTAACCGCCGGCAAGCGCTTCGCAAAGACCGCCTTCGCCGGAGTTTTCACGGCGAATGCTGAAATTTTCATTAGCAGCGTATTTAATTATAAAATCCGCTATTTTATCGTCATCTTCAACTAAAAGCAATTTTTCCATATTATCCGTCATTCAATTTTATCGACGCCCTGTCAACGCGTCGCGAGAATTTATTTTTCTTTGCCCAGATCCGCCTTAGCTTGCGCTAACGCAGCTTTAATTTCCGCTTCGGTAACGTCGTCGCAATAAATAATTATATCTTTAAAATAGCCCGCGGTCGTATAAAAATTATGCCTTTCATTCTTAATTTTATAAATACCCAGAAATCTGTTATAGGGAGTCTTTTGCACAAGTTTACGATCGAACTTATAACGGTATTCATAATCGTATTTTTTATTAAGATATAAATAAATTTCGGAACTTTCGTCAAAGAGCATATAATCGAATTTTTTAAGATTAATAGGATCTTCGGGGGCCGCTTCCGCCTTTGCGCGCTCTAAAAGATCCGTCATTTTAGCTAAGTATTGCCCGCAGATGGTTTTATGAAATTTACCGAAATCATTCTGAAATGAATAGTTTTGATTATCAACGATAGTGTAAATACTATCTACCGTATAAATACTTAGAGCAAAAGCCGCTAATATCAGTACATAACCAAATTTATGCCGGTTGAAAAACATCAGCACATACATAACGATGCAAAAAGATAACGGTACGAAAAGCGGCGGAAGACCTTTATCGATATTAGGATGGATGGCGAATGCGTAAATAGATAAAAGACAGCTTACGGCAACCGTTAAATTAAGCGTACTGTTGAATAAAAAAGGCGATCTGAAGCCGAAATTTTTATAATCGATCGCGGCGAGCAATAAAATTATATAAACTATAAACATAGTTATCTGAAAGTTAAATTCCATCATCATATTATTTTATCAAACCTCTCACTATTAATTCATCTAATAAAGCGATATCGGCCGGGGCTATTTTAAGACCGGCGTCGGTTATGCCGGCTTTATGAAAAAAACCGAAATCATCGCAATCTACGGCGCGGGCGCGGCCGCCTATATATTCGCAAAGATAAGCCAGCAGAAGTATTTTTTTCTCGCCGTACTCAAAATAACTGAAATTAAACGGCGCGGCGGCCTTAATTTCAATATCGAGCTCCTCTTTTATTTCACGCTCGAGACATTTATCCGGCTGCTCGCCTGCTTCGAGCTTTCCGCCCGGAAATTCCCAGCAGCCGCCAAGAGTATCGCCCTGCTTTCTCTTAGCCAGAAACAGGCGTTTATTTTCATCGATAATAATAGCGGCAGTGACCACTATAGGCATTTTATTAGACAAAACAATTCATCCTTCCCTGCTGTAAATGATATAAAACCAGAACATACAATGTAAGTTATCATAAATTAAGATATAAATCAATAAAAAATATCATTGAATAAAAATCGATTGAAAAATTAAATAATATAGTGTAATATAATGCGGCAACCGCTTCGCCTGAAAAATATTTAAATTAAACATAGAGGTATTCAATTGAAGTTTAAAATTGACGTCATAGCTAAAATCAGCGTCTTTGCAGCCATATCGTTCGTACTGATGAGATTTTTCGAATTTCCCGTCCCGTTTTTATGGCCGGAACTTAAATACGATATGTCGGAAGTGCCGGCCGCGATTATCGGCTTTTCAATTTCACCAGCGGCAGGCGTGAGCGTTATTTTAATTAAAAACGCGCTGCACCTTATAACCGGGTTCAATCTCATCGGAATTACCGCTAATACCATCGTCGGAGTAATATTCGTCGGGGTCAGCTCGCTTTTATACTCGCGCGACAGACGGCTTAAAACTGCCGTTGTCGGAATGCTCTTTGCCACCGTGCTGATGGCGTTATTAATGATGCCGGTTAATTTAATCTTAGTTAAATTATTTACCGGCGGCAATATGCCCAATATAGAAAGATTAGTCTTTTACTCTATACCAACCTTCAACCTGTTTAAAGGCGCGCTTAACACCGCTATCACGTGCGTTTTATATAAACGGGTGTCTAAGGCCTTCTTAAAAAATTAATTTATACTTTTAATTTCTTTAATAAAGTATTAAAAACTCCATTTCTTAAATTAAATAAGGACAATTTTTACCGTAGCAATTAGTTTTAATTTTTGGAAGTGCAATATCAGAACAGATTTACATTAGTTTTTACCGTGAGCCGTTGAGCATAGATGTGGTAGAGCAGTTTTTGCACCGCATGTGCGCGCGCCGCGCGCACATGCAAACAAGCAAGCTGGCAGAAAAAAAGTAAAAGGCAAGAAACAAGAAAAGGAAAAGAAAAAAAATTAAAGCCCTGACAGAAAAGGCTATCGACAAACTAACAAAAAAGCATCAGGCAATTTGCAGATAGAGGGAGGGTCTTAGGGAGGGAGAAAGGGTTGCTAACCCTTTCTCCCTCCCTAATAAAAAACTAAAAAAAATACGCAAAATTTAAAGAAGAACTACCCGATGAGTATATTAGTCAATTATATTTCAACTTGCCATAGAACTTTTTATTATTTCAATAACTTTATCGAAGCGAATCTTTCCTGTCGCGGTGCGTGGAAACGGCTGCCTTAATATATAAATATCGCGCGGAACCTTTATCAGAGGCAGTTTTTCGCCGCAAAGCGCGCGCACCTGCTCGCCGCTCAATTTAAAATCGTCGCCGACGACTATTGCGGCGGTTATTTTTTCTCCCATATAATCGTCTTTTTGCCCGAAAACGATAACGTCTTTGAATAACTGCGTTGAGCGTAAAAAAGTCTCGATATCCACTGCGTTGATTTTAGCGCCGCCGATATTGATAAATGCGCTGCTGCGCGTTAAAAGATGAAGCACACCGCGCGAATCGATATAACCGCTGTCGTCGGTTTCTAATTCGCAAAAACCGAGACGCCATTTAGCGGCGGCCGCGGCATCGCACAGCTTATAATAGCCGCCGTCGGGAATTTTTTTACGCAATACGATCCGGCCTATATTCGCGCGCAGCGGGTCGCTGTCGCCTTCGATGAGCGTTTTTTCGATATTTGCGTTAGAAGCGTGAAGCGCCGCGCCGCAATCGTCGAGCACGAATATTTCATTGCCGTCGAGCGGCCGGCCCACATCGTTATTAACCGACGCGCGCTCCTGATGCGGCGAATGTTTTCCGGCGTCGTTAAAGCTGACGCAGCCGGCTTCGGTTATACCGTAAACCGAGGCTATATTAAAATTAAAAGCTGCGTGAAATTTAGCGGCAAGCCCGGGCAGCAGAGGCATTCCGGCCGAAACCGCCATTTCGAGGCTGTCAAAGTCTGTACCTGATGAATTTTTATAATTAACTAAGTTGAGTAAAAACGGCGGGACGCTGAATATATGCGTGATTGAATTAAGCGATATTTCTTCGAGAGCGTCGCTTGAAAAATTAAAATCACGGATAAATAGAGGGACGCCGTTATAAATCGAAGCAAAAACCGCGAATTCGAGGCCGTATGAGTGTGAAGGCGGAACGTTGGTGAAATATCGCGTTTCGGGGCCGCTTAAAATGCGCGGATATAATTTTTCGGCCTGATAACTTAAAGCAGCAGAGCTTTTTTTAACGATTTTAGGCCGTCCGCCGCTTGCGGAGGTTATAAGCATAAAAAGCGTGCCGTCGTTTAACGCATCGCCATAAAGCGCGCATACTCTATCCTGCAAAGTAGATCGGCTATTATCACGCGAAGGCTGTTGCATATCGCAATCCGCCGGCAGGGGCGCGGCGCTTGATTTTTTTATTTCAGGATTAATAATATTAATTTCAGAGCCGTCCATCGCTAACACGCCATCGAACGCATAAATATTATCGGTAATAATCGTTTTAACTTCCGAAGCGCTAATTATGCTCTGCAGCTCTTCAACGCCGTACTTCGGATTAATAATAACCGGCACCACGCGAGTTTTAAGACACGCAGTAAAAAATAAAATAAAATTAATATGATTGAAACAAATAAGAGCGCATACAGCGCCGTTAGAAAGGCCATAACTTTCAAGAGACTCCGCCAGAATGGTTGACCGTTTTAAAATATCGGCATGACTCAAACGCGTTCCGTTATAATCGATAAACGCGGCATCATGCCCGGCATTATTTTTAATACTGTGTTTTTGCAAAAGGCCGATAAGGTCCATGGTGCGCCTAAATACGGTCTTTAGTTTCGACAGGCGGTAACTGAGGCTGGCCGGTCCTGTTTTTATCGTTAACTAATTTTTCGACTAACGCCGACATATCGTCGATTGATTTTATTGCTGATAGCTTATCTTCGGGTATTTTAATCTTGAAGTTTTTTTCGAGCTGAACGACGACTTCGATAGACAACATCGAATCGAGTTTACGCGGGAAATCGAGACCTTCGAAGGATGTGGTCATCATTTCGCTGCCGATGATCATGTTATCGCGCGAAGTTCTGATGATTTCGCGCCTTACATATAAACCAAGATCCGCAGCGGCTTCGGGAAGCAGGCCGGGGTATTTTTCATTGATCTTCTGCTTTTTAACTAAACGCTCTACTATTTTAATGGTGGATTCGAGCCCGGTGATTTCAAGAAGATCGAATACTGAAAAAGTGACGCGGAATTTTTTTTCGATATCGGCTATGAATTTATTTTCGATCGCGTTAGTCAACTTAGGATCTGCGACTTTAATATTACGGCGCGACATAAAATCGGAAGCGAAAGTCATTACGTCGAGCGATACTTCGGCCGTAACTACCGACGGCTGCTGCTCTTTAATAGCGCGGCTGACAACGTTTATAAAAGCTTCGAAACTGCCGGCGAATATTGAATCGTCTTTTGACAGGCTGATTTTATACTTAGCCTCGAGCGCGTTGATTAAATTAAGCAATATATTCGAATCGTTGAATATTTTAGCCGCGACCGCCATTATTTCCTGCTCAACGACGGCTTTATTGAAGTTAAAATCGGGGCGCTGCTCGCGGAGCAATTTATATACGTTGGTGAAAATATCGCCGGTAGTTATTTCAGCGTAATTTATTTTAATTTTAAAAACGCGCTCCATAGTGGTTAAAAAGCTGAGAACGTCTTTAGCGCGCTTATTCATGCCGATAATTGAAAGCCCGCGGTTAATAACCGTTTCGCCCGAAAGTAAATAAATAGCGCCGTTAAGATTAGCCATTAATTCAGACTCGCTGTATTTTAACTTTTCAGGAGCCGATTTGACCGCCTTAATTATCTCGGAAAATATTCTGCCATAGCTGATTTTATTATTATCGAAGATATCGGGCGCGGCGTTATAATTAAGGCCCGAAATTTCTTTAGTTTTATTAAATATTGTAAACGCTTCATCTTTAGTGAATGTATTATTTTTAAGAATATCGGGACAGAAAGCGGAATACATAGAATCGCAAAAAGATTTATAATCGGAATTAAAACCGGGCGAATATTTTTTAACGGTATCAAAAAGGGCGCGAACTGACTTAACTTCGAGAAATTCAAGAGGCGAACTCTTAAATTCATAAGTTTTATGGATATAATCGATTTGCCGCAGCACGCTCAATACCTGCGCGTCAAAAAAGCAAACGTCTAAAAATGAAGACTTGCCGATTACTTTATTAACAATCTTGGTCACTTCAGCTTTTATATCCATAAAAAGCCCCCTTATTAATTTATGCTTTTCATTATTTTAGATTATAGCACAATATATATGCCCTGTCAATTTTATTTATCATTATCTTACTTAATTTAATCGGTACCTATTCTTATATTTATTTAGCCGTCCGCCTTGAATTTTTTCATCTTTTTGTGTATCATTAACGGATGACCATTAAGGAGGCTATACAAATGGAAAATATAGGATTTATAAGTAAAATAACGAGCCAGTTAGACGCATTCAACTACGTACAGATAATATTCGTGCTCATTTCATGCGCTTTTTTGACGGCTTTCGGCATTATGGTTTTAAAAATAATAAGCGCGATCCACTCCGACGTCGTTAAATTAAAGTTATCAGTGACTGAAATCACAACACGCCTTACTAAAGTCGAATTATTCGTCACCGATATCAATAAAACGTTAGCTTCGATAGAAGCCTTAAAAAGCGCGCTCGTCGAAATATCAGAAATAAATAAAAATATAGTCGGCATTTCGGGCCAATTCATGACACGAATGGACGAATTCAATAAGACCATCGATAAAAACACCGACGCACTTAATAAAAAAATCGACAACCTCAAAAATTAACATTTTATTCCTTTTCATGACCGTACAGGACCGCGACGGGGGAAAAGAAAGGACCAATGGCCCTCTCTTTTCCCCCGTGCCCCCTTTACTCTCCCTGAATAAAAAGGCTATTACCATAGCCTTTTTATTTCGGGCGTTTTTTCATGTCGGCTTCGAAGTTTTTTTATTTTTTCTTTACAAAGTTCCTGTCATTCTCTATTCTATCTCCTTCTACTGTATTCAACTCGCCTATCTCATCTCATTCCATATCTGTCTCTATTTTTTCTTTCCTGCCACAAACTTTTTTCTTGCTTTTTGTGAGTTTTGCCTCCGCGCACGCGTTGCGTGCGCGGAGGCATGCTATTTACGCACCGCCGGATTTTAATATTTCAGCTCACGGCAATACGCTAAAGCATAACAACTTTTATCATATAAAAGCATTATTAAACCTAATTTGTTTAAACTTAATTTACTAAGACTTTTGCCTCATGCAATTCGCTTAATTATTAGCAGTGCTATTATAAGTGCCGATTTACAACAATTTTTCCCGTGAGCCATAAGCCATAGTTGCGGTAGTGCCTTTATTGCACCGCATTTGCGCGCGTGCGCGCAAATGCAAACAAGCAAGTTAGCAGGCAAATAAGTAATAAGCAAGAAAGAAAAGGAAATTAAAGCCGGGACAGAAAAAGCTATCGATAAACTCACGATAAAACGTCAGGCAATTTGCGGATAGTGGGGGGTTAACAGGCATAAGCGCTAACTTAAGCGCTTGACAAATCATTAAATTTATGATATATTATT
>CAYTCW010000145.1:0-10766 GCA_964436235.1 uncultured bacterium | reverse complement strand
ACGCTCGGCGCGCTCTACGTTCAAAAACAGGAATATATCTATGCGCTCGAAGTGTTTCAGGAATTAATCGACCGCTATCAGGATTCGCTTTACGCTAAAAAGGCGCAGTATGAAAAAGGTCTGGTAAACGAACGCTATATGAAAGATTACGACGCGGCCATACGCGATTTCGAAAACATGGTCAACCGCTATTTCGATCACGAAAACGCGGCGGACGCCCAGATCGAAATCGGCTGGATATACGAAAACGCCAAATACGATCTGCCGGGCGCTAAGGCGGCTTACCAAAAGGCGCTCGACCGCTTCCCTAATACTCACCGCCGCCGCGAAATTATCGAATCTATCGAAAGAATCGATGCTAAACTGCCGAAGTAGTAACAAGTTTATTTTGACAAATCGTTAGATTATGTGGTATAATGTTTTTCATTGTTTTGTATTCTGGTAGTGGCCTGGAAGTAAAAATGAAACTCACTTTTGAGCGCGAGCCTAAAAACAGCCGCGGCGAATCGATACCATTAATAGTCGGCGATTTCGTTTCAGTCAATTTCATTGGATCGAGCGAAGTTTGCGCCGTTACATATAAAATCGTCGAAAAAAAAATGGACGGTAATATTACTCTTCTGCTCGATGAGGCCGGAAAAGTCGAAGAACATTCACGCAGACAGCATTTCCGCCTGTCAACTATCGGCGGAATTCAAAAAGGCCAGCAGGCCGTCGAGGCCGGCGGAAAAATAAGAGCATCAGTCCGGGAGGCCGGCGATCCCGATAAAGCATATAAGACAAAGATGATAAATATCTCCGGCGGCGGAATGCTGTTCGCCTTTTATGAGACCATGCCCCATCTTAATTCAATTTTTGACATACAAATATCTATAGACGGCGCTCCCGGTTTTTACATAAAAGGAAAACTTGCCCGCATCGAAAGGCAGTTATATGAAAACGAAACGGTTTTTATGGTCGGCGTGACTTTTTTAGAAATTAACGAAAGCGATCGCGAGGCCATTATTAATTTCGTTTTCGAACAGCAGAAGGTCAAGAAAGCGGCCGCGGTCGATGCTATGGCGTAAAAGGCCGGCGCTTATTTTGTTTTGCGCCGTTAACGCCGGTTAAATAATGAAACGGTCTGGATAATAAATATGATATCTAAATGGCTGATAAGCGGCCTCGGGATTAAACGGTGGATATTTTTACTCTGCGTCGGCGTGTTCATGCTCGGCGCATCCTGCGGCGGAACCTATAATTTATCGGCCGTAACCGGATTGAATTGCGCTCTGTTAATAGGCGCGGCGCTGTTAATATCCGTAGTATCCTTAGTTAAAATAATACTGTTCGTTGAAAAAATAATAAAAATAGCCAGCAGCGGCCATATAGACGATTATTTCCACGGCATAAAGCTCAAAAAACGCTCCGCGGTAATGCCTTCGATAGTGATGATCGGCGGCGGCACCGGGCTTTCAACCATGCTCAGAGGCGTGCGTGAATACAGCGGCGATTCGAAGAACCTCGCCGCGATAGTTACCGTCGCCGATGATGGCGGCTCTTCGGGAAGGCTTCGTGAAGAAATGAATATACTGCCGCCTGGCGATATCCGTAACTGCCTCATAGCGCTTTCGACTGAAGAAGCTCTGCTTACAAAACTTTTTCAGTATCGCTTTAAAGACAATACGAAATTGTCGGGCCATTCGTTCGGCAATTTATTTATCGCCGCGATGACCGAAGTTAGCGGTGATTTTTTAAAAGCGGTTAAAGAGTCTTCTAAAATATTGGCGGTTTCGGGCAAGGTTCTTCCTTCGACCGATATAGCTCTGAGCCTTAAGGCCGTTTATGAAGACGGCAGTATCGTTAACGGCGAGTCACAGATAGCGTTTAACGCGCTTGATAAAAAAATACGCAGCATCCATATCGAGCCGCGGGACGCGAAAGCGCTTCCGGAAGCCCTCGATGAAATACGCAAGGCGAGAGTCATTATAATAGGACCGGGTTCTTTATATACCAGTCTGATGCCGAATTTATTGATAAACGATATTAAAGAGGCCGTCAGGCAATCGCCGGCGCTTAAAATTTATATATGCAACGTTATGACGCAGCCCGGCGAAACCGATAACTACAGTGCTTATGATCATTTAACCGTTATAAATACCGCTCTTGGCGGCAATTCCATCGATTATATCGTGGTTTCCGACGTCACCAACGCCTCCGAAGAGCTTCTGGCCAAGTATAAGGCTGCCCGCGCCGAACCCGTTAAAATCGATATCGAACGCATAGCGCAAAGCGGAGTTAAAGTGGTAAGGGCGGATCTTTCGGCGGCCCGTGATTTTTTAAGGCATGATCCCGATAAACTCGCGGCCTGCGTACTGGATATAATAAAGCAAAAATTGATAGATAAACCGGAAAAATAAAGAAAGTTAAAAAAATATACATTAAAATTAAGCAATAGTTAAAATAAATCAAATTAAAGCAGGGTAAAAATGGGCACGGAAGAAAAAATATCGTTAAAACATGATATAGCCAATTATGATTTCGTTCTCGATAATTCGAGAATAGCCGTTATGCCTTATCTTAAAAGAGACGAGGCGCGGCTTTTAGTTTTTAACAGATCCGGCTGCGAAATTAAGTCAAAAAAATTCGGCGATATTATCGATTATTTCAACGCAGGCGATATGCTCGTGCTTAACGAAACCAAAGTTTTCAAGGCCCGCCTTTACGGCACCAAGGCAGAAAGCGGCGCACGCATCGAACTGCTTTTATTGAAACGCGCGGGCGAAAATGTTTTCAGCGCCTTAGTAAAGCCGGCGAGGCGAATTAAAGCAGGCGTAAAAGTCTCTATCGACGGAGGCCTGCTCGAGGCGACCGCGATAGAACGAAGTGAAACCGACGGCGCCTGGATCTTCGAATTTGAAAAGAAAGAATTGAAAAACCACGATATTTTTGAACTGATCGATATGTGCGGCCATGTGCCTCTGCCGCCCTATATAGTTAAAAATAAGCCGGATAAGCCGTCAGCCGGAAGCGGGTATAAAGACGATCAGATCGACTGTGAAGGCTATCAGACGGTTTACGCTAAAGAGCGGGGGTCGGTGGCCGCGCCTACGGCCGGGTTTCATTTTACGCGTGAATTGCTCGACAGGCTCGCTGAAAAAAAAGTGATCATTGAAAAAATAATTTTACACGTTGGCCTCGGCACGTTCAAACTTGTCGAAAAAGACGATATACGCGAGCATATCATGCATAAAGAGATGATAAAAATCGATAAAGATTCGTATTCGGCAATCACCGCTTTTATTAAGAATAAAAAAGGCAAAAAACTTTTTTGCTGCGGGACAACTTCCGTGCGCGCCATCGAAAGTATAGACAGGGTCGTTTTCGATGCTCAGAGCGGCTGTTATTGCGCGGAAACCGATTTATTCATATATGACGGATATAATTTTAAAAACGCCGACGCTATCATCACCAACTTTCATCTTCCTAAATCGACTCTTTTGATGATGGTTTCGGCATTTATGGGTAACGATAAAATGAAGATGGCTTATGATTACGCTATAAATAATGACTTTATGTTTTACAGCTACGGCGATGCCATGCTTATTATTTAATTTATCGGGCGGAATAAAAAGGAGCGCGGCTTATGATAATAAAAATAGTGAAAAACGTGCGTTCGAAATTTTTTCAGGACAATGCTTTTTCGCTTATCGAATTGATGGTAGCTCTCGTTATTCTGGGTATAATGACCGGCTTTGCGGCTTTTTACTATTCGAATATGCGTGCTGATGCAGCTAATACAAAAGTTAAGGCCGATATCATGGAAATTAAAAAGGCGGTTTCTAATTATATGTCGGATGAATACAATGTCGGTAACGCGAGGCCCGCTAAACTTATCGATCTCACAGAAAAGGCGTTCCGGGCTTTCGCCGTTAAAAATGCGGGCGGCTCGATAATAAAAACTTACCCGATTTCAGCGGACATAAACGAAATTCTCCAGAACGACTATTCCGATAAACCCGATTATCAAACGGGTGAAATAGATTTAAAGCGATACTTTATTGAAAAGATCCCTTTATGCCCCTGGGGCGAACCTTATTATGCCGATCTGTATTACGTTTGCGCAAAAAACAATTCCACGGGCGATATAGCCCGCGAGCCATATATGCCCCCGTCTCTCGATAAATTTTATAACGGCGTTCCGGCCGCTGAATTTTACAGGATAGGCCAATCGGGCGGCGCGTCCATTTCAGGACAGGAGGGTAAACTTATCTTATCGGCCGGCGATTCGACCAATAAAAACGCTCTTGATGCTTTGTTTATAACCAGTAATCAGCCGATAACCACCCTTCCGATGCCCGATAAAAAAGTCACTTTTGAATTTTGCTTTAAGTACAGTCAGAAAACCACCGACGAGCCCATTATGAACGCTACCGAAAGCAGGATGCTCGAAACGGCTTCAGGCGATACTTATATTCCCTGCAGTAACGGTATGATATACTTTTTTAAAGATTCGCCTGCTGCAGGCGCCGAGACCGCCGTGATGAATAAATCGGGTTTCGGACTTAGATTTTCGGCGGTCGATTGGGAACTCTACGATTCGCCCACCGGCGGCTTAGGGCGAAGGATAGCCTCGGGCGGCTGGGAATCTTCCGCGCTGCACAGCGTCAAGTTTATTTTTCAGACCGCCTCTAAAATAGACTGTTATATCGACGGCGATTTAAAGGCGACCGCTGAATATGCTTTGACGACTAATATTTCAAGCGTTTATTTTACGGTTTCGCCGGATTTTTTCACTTCGCTTAAAGTGCCGCCGCCGCCCTATCCGCCGCTGCCGGTTCTCGCCGACTGTGAAATGCAGCTGCACCATATAATGATCAATAAAATTGATTTTTCAAAATATTACTCCGGCAGGATTAATTACAGATAAATAAATTGTGTTTAATTAGATTCAGTTGATTTTAAGGGGGAAATAAAAATATGGGCTGGTTTTCCAAATTACTGGTTCCCGACCGCGAGAAATCGAAAGTGCCCCAGGGCTTGTGGGAAAAATGCCCCGGATGCTTAAGGGTTATTTATAAAAAAGACCTCGAAAAAAATCTGTGGGTGTGCGCCCAGTGCGGCTATCACTTTAAGATATCGGCGAAAGACCGCGTTAATTCAATAGTCGAGCCGGGCACTTTTAAAGAACTATATTCTGATATCGGTTCGCTCGATCCGCTCGAATTTACCGACAGCGAAAAGTATTGCGAAAGATATAAAAAAGCCCGCGAGAAATCTAAAATGAACGACGCCTGCATCACCGGCACCGCTATGATCGGAAAAAATAAAGCGGCGCTGGCTGTAATGGATTTTTATTTTATGGGCGGCTCCATGGGTTCGGCCTTAGGCGAAAAAATTACACTGATGACCGAATACGCGACCGAAAATAAACTGCCGCTGATAATAGTTTCGACATCCGGCGGCGCGCGCATGCAGGAAGGTATATTCTCGCTTATGCAGATGGCTAAAACATCGGCGGCGTTAGCAAGACACTCAAAAGCAGGTCTCCTATACATATCCATCTTAGTCGACCCTACGACCGGCGGAGTTACGGCGAGTTATTCGATGCTCGGCGATATTATAATAGCTGAGCCTAACGCGCTTATATGTTTTGCCGGGCCGCGCGTTATCGAACAGACCATCAGGCAGAAGCTGCCGGAAGGTTTTCAGCGTTCGGAGTTTCTTCTGAAACACGGCATAATCGATATGGTGGTGCCGCGCGCTGAAATGCACGATAAACTCGAATTTATACTTGATTTTACCAATTCTGGGCAAAGGACGGTTGAATAAAAATGGCGGATAATCTACAGGCCAATTTAATTAACCTCGAAGAAAAACTTAATGAAATCGATTCGCAAATAAGTAAATTCAAACAGATCAGCGCCGACGAGGGCATAAAACTTAACGACGTCGTCGAAATACTCGAACGCAAAAAACTTCAACTGCTCGACGAACTCGACGCCTGGCAGAAAACGCTTATCGCCCGCCATAAAGACAGGCCGCTTGCCTGCGATTATATCAACTCGGTTTTCACCGATTTTACGCCGATGTGCGGCGATCGGCATATAATGGATGATCATGCGATAATATCCGGCATGGCTTACCTTGACGGTCGCCCGGTCGTCGTCGTGGCGCAGGAAAAAGGCCGCACTACCGAGGAAAAAGTTCTTCGTAATTTTGGAATGCCTCATCCTGAAGGGTATCGCAAAGCCCTGCGCGTGATGAAATTCGCTGAAAAATTCAACCGCCCCATTATAACCTTTATAGACACGCCCGGCGCCTATCCAGGAATCGAGGCGGAAGAACGCGGCCAGGCGCTGGCTATTGCGGAAAATCTTCGTGAAATGTCGCAGATAAGTGTTCCGATAATCGCGGTCGTAATAGGCGAAGGCGGCTCCGGCGGAGCGCTCGCGCTTTCGGTCGCCGACAGGATCTTAATGCTCAAATACTCAATTTATTCGGTTATATCGCCCGAAGGCTGCGCTTCGATACTGTTCCGCGACGCCGGAAAAGCGCCTTTAGCTGCAGCTGCCCTTAAACTAACCGCGGACGATCTTTATAAATTTAAAATAATCGATCAGATCATAAACGAGCCTTCCGGCGGCGCGCACCGCGACGCTAAAAGCGCTGTAGATAATGTTAAAACGGCTTTGATCACCAATCTTGACGAATTAAACCGCGTCGATAAAAATGATCTTGTTAACGGGCGTTATAAAAAATTTAGAGATATGGGCGTTTTTTGCTCTTACGACAATTAAAAATAGTAAATGTCGGTTTTTTATTTCGTTGATGAAAATAACGTATTAATGTAACAAAAATTTTGCCGATTAAAACAAATATGAAAAAAAATAAATCAGACAAAAAATCAGAATCGAAGTCCGATAAAATTAAAAAGCCGTTAAAAAAAGCTGTTAAAAAGTTTGAGACGAAAGCGGTTTCCCCTGCTAAGGCCAAACCGGCTAAAAAGAGCGCGAAGCCATCTGAAAAAGCCAAAACCGGCCCGACTCCTAAGGTCGCCGTCAGGGGCAAAAATCTGAAAGAAATTTCCGCGCCTTTAAAAAGCGCTCCCGTTCAGAAGGCTTTGACGGCATCTAAAAAAACGGCTGAAATTAAAAAGGTCATGCACGCGCCTGCAGTCCCGAAGGCTAAAGTGCCGGCCGTTAAAGCGCCGCCAAAAGATTTGTCCGTAAAAGACGCCGGAGCTAAAGTTGCGGTAAAGGCTAAAAAGCGCAAGACTGCCGCTCCCGGTTTTGAAAGATTCGATGAATTTATAGGTCTGGCTAAAGAAAAAGGCGTTATCAGCTACAGGTATATCAAAGATTTTTTTCCCGAAACCCTTACCGACGTTAAAATATTTAAACGCTTTTTAAGAAAAATTAAGCAGGCCGGCATTGAAGTTATCAATGAAAACGCCTCCGAGTCCGGTTCTGATTTACGGCTCGATTTTGACGACATGGTCAAACTTTATTTGAAAGATATAGCGCCTTTAAGCCTGCTGAAGCAGGATCAGGAGCAGCGTCTCGCAGTAATGATCGAAGACGGCGATAAAGATGCCCGTTCTAAACTTATACAGGCGAATTTAAGACTCGTGGTATCGATCGCTAAAAAATATACCAATCGCGGTATTTTATTTTTAGACCTGATTCAGGAAGGCAATATAGGCCTTATTAAATCGATTGAAAAATTCGAATATAAACTTGGTTTCAAGTTTTCGACATATGCGACATGGTGGATTAAACAGGCCATAACGCGCGCTATCGCAGATCAGTCGCGCCTGATCAGAATGCCGGTGCACATCGTCGAATTGATCAATAAATTCAAGAAAATATCGCGCCGCCTGTTTAGTAAATTGGGACGCGAACCGAAAGCTGAAGAATTAGCCGTTGAAATGGACTGCGAACCGCAAAAAATACTTGAAATAAAAGAATTGATGCTCGATCCGCTTTCTTTAGATATGAGCGTAGGCGACGAAGAATCCACTATGGGCAGTTTTATTGAAGATAAAGATTCGAAAAGCCCCGAAGAACAGGTATTCGTTCAAATGCTTCGCAGCCAGATCGCAAGGGTTTTAAATGAATTAAACGATAAAGAACAGGTAGTCATTAAAAAAAGATTCGGCTTAGATGACGGAATTCCCCGGACGCTCGAAGAAATAGGCCACTACCTTCAAATGACCCGCGAGCGCGTCAGGCAGATCGAAGAGCGCGCTATTCTTAAACTGCGTAAATTCAGCAAGCAATACGGCTTTACCGAAGGTGAATAGAAACTTCAGTATTTGTTTAGATTTCATTAAAAATCTAAATAGTGTTTAAGTCAGAGTAGTGTTTAAAATAAACTAATATATTATTTTCAGGAGGACATTTAAAGTGCTTTTATTCAATTTATCCAAAAAAACCTTTATTTCCAGCGTTTTACTCTCATCTATTTTATTATCAGGCGTAGCGCATGCCGATGCGAAAATATTTAAAATTAAAGCTAAACCTGTCGATGAGGTTAAAGTCGAAGCCGTTAAAGAAGAACCCGAAGTTACCATAGATGCAGAAATAATGGCTAAAGAGGCCGTTAAAAAACAAGCTAAACCTAAAAAAGCCGTTAAGAAAGAAGTTAGAAAACCTTCCGCTAAGAAGATAAGCGCGCTTGAAAAAAAAGCGGTGTCGGCTGCTCCGGCCTCTTTAGCTTCGACTGCCGCTTATGATGAATACGGAATAGCCGTCGAAGAAAAATTTTTCTCTAAATCTTCGGGCGATGTTCCGGTTCATGTTTTAAGAGTAGATCTCAATAAGGGAATGGTAAATCCTAAAATAGTTCTCGCCGAAGATAATAAACTCGGCAGCAAAGGCACTCTGCCGCAGATTTGTAAAAATTATGACGCGGTCGCCGGCGTAAATGGTTCGTTTTTTGATGCCAGGACTTATGCCGCCGTCGGCTATTTAATGATTAACGGCCGCGCGATCCAGGCGCCGCTTATAGTTAAAGCCAGAACCACCTTCGGCATCACTTTCGATAATAAAGTCATGATCGGAAAGCCTAAATTCAGAAGAAGAATCAGACCTGAAAACGATTTTTTCTCGATGATAGACGGCATTAATAAAAAGTGCGGATTCGGCGAGATCGTTATTTATACATCGGATTACGCAAAAAAAGTTACGGTCCCTAAAGGCGGTATCGGTTATATTTTTGACGAAGCCGGCGTGGTGGCCTCGCTTGTTAAAAACGAATCTTTGATTCCCGAAACAGGCGGACTGCTCGTAGTTTCAGAAGAACATCTTCACAGATTTAAAAATACGCAGGCCGGCACTAAAATACTTTTTACCCAGAGCCTTATGTCGCCCTGGGACCAGGTCCGCGACGCTTTCGGTTCCGGCATGCTTCTTGTCACTGACGGTAAAATCACTTTCGATCAGAGCCGCGAAGAAGTCGCCCGCTATTTAATGGGCGATGCGCCGAGAACCGCTATCGGCATCACCGCCGGTAACGAACTTATAATGGCCGTTGCCGATGGACGCACTTCCCGTTATCGCGGTGTCGATTTCGACGAGCTCGCGCAGATAATGATCGACTGCGGATGCAGCGACGCCATCGCTTTAGACGGCGGCGGCTCTTCAACGTTAGTTTATAAGGGAGATGTTATTAACGATCCTTCCGATAAAGGCGGATTGCGTAAAATCGCCAATGCACTCGTGCTTCTTAAAGCGGATAAATAATAATTACTAAAGAGGTTATTTTGTGGATGTAACAACTGTATTCGGCCTTGTCGGCGCTTTTATCACTGTTATAATAGCGCTTTACGTAGAAGGCGGCCATATTGGTTCATTAATCAATATAGGAGCTATGTTCCTTATATTGAGCGGCACTTTTTGCGCTACAATGATAGCCTTTCCTATCGAGCGGTTCAGGCAGGGGCCTAAATTTCTTAAAAAGGCCCTTTTATACAAGCATGAAGATCCGTCGCTCATTCTTCAGACGCTCTTTCGTCTCGCTGAAAAAGCCCGCCGCGAAGGTTTGCTTTCGCTCGAAGATGAAAAAGACAATGTGGAGAATTTATTCTTCCGAAAAGGCCTTCAACTCGTAGTTGACGGTATCGATCCCCAGTTGATACAAAAAATTATGGAAGCCGAAATCGACCAGAAAGTCGAAGAGGAAAAAGTCGGTTCGGAAATATTCGCCATAGCAGGCGGGTTCGCACCTACGCTCGGGATCATCGGAACCGTTATGGGGCTCATACACATGCTCGAGGGTCTTGGAAATACTCAGGGCGCAGGCGATCTTGGGAAAGCGGTCGCGGTGGCTTTTATCGCGACCTTTTTCGGAGTTTCGACGGCTAACCTTGCATGGCTGCCTATTTCGCTTAAATTGAAAGAGCGCGTCAAAGAGGAACAAAATCTTCTCTACTGTATTATGGAAGGCGTTCTGGCTATCCAGGGCGGCGATAACACCGCTATCATCAAAGAAAAGTTAAGAACTTTCTTCCCGAACGAAATCGAAGCGCTTAGTAAATAAATCACTGAATAATCGGAGTATGTCATGGGAAAGAAAAAAGAGCCGGAAGGTGAAGCCAATTTTGAGCGATGGCTGCTGCCATACGCTGATATGATAACGCTGCTGCTGGCTTTTTTTATCATTATGTACGCATTGACGCTAATGGAAAAGGAAAAAGCCGCTAAATTCATGGAGGAAATGTCAAAAGCATTCGGCTCGGCGGCTTCCTCAACGCCCGGAACGCCCGGTCTTGTGGCTGGCGGCAA
>CAYTCW010000144.1:0-10843 GCA_964436235.1 uncultured bacterium | reverse complement strand
CGAAATAAAAAGGCTATGATAATAGCCTTTTTATTTCGATGCTACAAAACTGCGCAAATGCGGCATACGAAGTATGCCGTATTTGCGCAGTTTTATATTCAGGGAGAGTAAAGGGGGCACGGGGGAGAAGAGAGGGCTATAAGTCCTTTCTTCTCCCCCGTCGCGGTCTTAAACGGTATTTTGAGTGAAGGGCGAATTAAATATCGAATTATATTGATAGATAATAAATTTTATGATAAAATTGTTTCTTATGCAGACTGATAATATTTTCAATTCAGGCGTTTCGCCTTTGAATATAATAGGTGTGTCTAAAACCTATGCTGAAGGAAGCGTATCGCAATACCGCGCGCTGTGCGGCGTATCGTACGAATTTAAAACGTCGGGCGTTTACGGGCTTATTGGTCCTAACGGCGCCGGCAAAACGACGCTTTTGAGAATTATATCCAACGTAATAAAGCCTGATTCGGGCGAGATTTTAATTTTCGGCGTGGGCGTAAAAAACAATCCGGCCGCCGCCAAAAGCAGGATCGGTTTTTTATCGGCCACCACGGGTCTATATTCGAGGCTTTCGCCGCGTGAAACTTTATTATATTTCGGCCGTTTATTTGATTTGAGCGACGATAAAATTACGCGCCGCGTATCTGAGTTGGCCGAATTATTTGAAATGCGGGATTTTATAGATAAGAAAAATGAAACGCTTTCGTTCGGGCAGCGTCAGAGAGTCAATATAGCGCGCTGTCTTCTTCACGAACCAGAGATTTTTGTTTTTGATGAAATTACGGAAGGTCTTGACGTAATGAGTTCGAGGATAGTGATGAGGTTTATTAAATATCTTTCTGAGATTAAAAAATGCGTAATTTTTTCGACGCACGATATGAATCTGGCTGAAAAATTATGTGAAAATTTAATAATATTGCATAAAGGCAATATTATCGAATCGGGGCGTATAAACGAATTGAAATATAAGCATTCGATGGTTTCGCGTTCGCTCGAGGATCTTTTTATAAATTTGATCGGCGCGAGCGAGCCGTTAGCCGGTCTGGAAGAGCGTTAAATATGAATTACGGCTTTAATTTAAAGAAAATATTTATAATATTCCGTCACGAGCTTATTTATATGCTTCGCGACAGGACTACTTTATTTATGATGGTCCTTCTGCCGATAATTATTTATCCGCTGATAAGCGTTACATCGGCTTATATGGTTATCAAATCTTCGGATAATATGAAGCGTTCGAGCACTAATATCGTTATAAACAGTAATGAGGCCGATTTAATAGGAGAGCTTCAAGCTTATTTTGACAAGGCTAAAAATAAATGCGATATAAAAATCGCGGTCATGGATACCGCGGAAATCCGCAGCGCGATAGCCGCTAAAACTCTAACGGTATATATAGAGCTGGAAAAAGATTTCGGCGAAAAAATCCGAAGCGGCAGAAGTTCGGAAGTTACTTTAAAGTATGATCTTTCAAACGACAAATCCGGTTTTGCCAGGGGTGAAATTACACGCGCCATAGCTAAGTTTCGTGAAAAGGTAGTCGGTCGCAATCTCGAGGCGCTGAATATAAATAAAGCGGCGGTTTATCCCTTTGATATAAACGGCGTTAATATAGCCACGCCTTCGCAGATGGGCGATTCCTTTCTGGCGCGTATTCTTCCATTAGTAATAATTATGTTTGCGACGCTCGGCTCTTTTTATCCGGCGATCGACGTCACCGCCATGGAAAAAGAGCGCGGCACGCTCGAAACTCTTCTGCTGGCCCCGGCGAGCGCGTTAGATATAATGTTCGCTAAATTTCTGGCGGTGTTCTGCCTTACGATGTTTTCGATAGTGATAAACCTTATCAGCATTTCATTTACCATTACTCACGGATATTTCATATTGCAAAAATTTTCGGCGTCTTCACGCGCCCTTGATTTAATTAACTTTTCGGTATCGCCGTATTCGATAATTGCAATATTCGTGTTCATGGCGCCTGTGGCGTGCATAATGTCGGCGCTGATGATGCAGGTGGCAATTTTCGCTCGCAATTTCAAGGAAGCGCAGAATTATATGACGCCTATTTTACTTGTTTTTATGCTGCCGCCGATGGTTTCGCTTCTGCCGGGTTATTCGCTTAATTTTTCGAATTCATTTATTCCGGTGGTCAATCTGACCTTGCTTTTAAAGGGCATGCTGATGTCGAATTATCAGCTTTCGCATGCGCTGATAACCTTTACGGTTAATTTAGTATTATCGATAGTAACGCTTATCGCCGCGGCTAAAACCTTCGCCTCTGAAAATATATTATTCAGGCCTTCTGAAGATATAAGCGTTTTATATTTCTGGAATTACAAGACGCTTAAAATAAATCAGGAATTAAGCCTTCTGAATTTATTTTTCGTTTTTCAGCTCGTGTTGTTATATTATGCAGGTTCTTTCTTTCAGACATTTTTCGAAATTAAAACCGGTCTTTTAATAACCGAAATATTTTTGATTTTTCTGCCGTCGTTCATATTTATTAAAGTTATATTCGGCGATTTTTTAAAAACCATAGAATTTAAACTAACCGGGTTTAAAGTTCTGGTATTTTCAGTTTTAGCCGCGGTGTGTTGTTTCGGATTTACTACCATGGTCGCTCTTTTACTGTCGTTAGTTTTCGCCCCGCCTCAGCAGATGCTTAAAGAGCTTCAGGGCGTAATAACCGCAGCATCGCCGTTAGAGTTCTTCTCCATAGCGGTTATCGCGGCGTTATTGCCCGCGGTATGCGAAGAAGTAATGTTTCGCGGCATGGTTTTAAATACGCTCGTTAAAAAATACAGCGCCTTCGGTTCGTCGGTTATTTGCGGTCTGCTGTTCGGCGTTTTTCACTTTTCGCTTCACCGCTTTATTCCTACCGCTATTATAGGCTTTTTCCTGAGTCTGCTCAAAATAAGGACGGGATCGATAATTCCGCCCATGCTCGCCCATTTCGTCAATAATTTTATAATTATAGCGGCGATCAATGCTGAATCGATCGTTTATAAAAGCTCGAAGCCTTCGACTATAAGCATTTTATTATTCGAAGGCTTCGTTTTATTGAGTTTTATTATTTTTCCGGTTATGATAAACTATATGCTCGATAAAAGCGTCCGGCCTGTTCCGCCTTCTGAAATCGGCGGCGGTGAAGGCGAATCGGCCGTTTAAAATCATCTTTGGGTCATGACTTATTCGAAAGTTTTCACTTTTTCGTTTATATATACGGTTGAATTTTTAAGCCATATTTTTATCCGTTCGGCATTGACGAATTTTACGTCTTCTATATTTTGCTTTACTATAGCGGGTATTGTCGTTACTTCTATGCGTTCGTTAAAGTATATGACGCTGACGCAAATTTTTTCGATGCCGCTGGTTTCTTCGAATATCTTGGCGGCAGTGATCATTACCGCCGCTATTTCCTGAAATACCTCGGCTAAATTTTTACTCGCCGTTTTGAATTTGATATTGATAACGTCGGGTTTTAACGATGAAATATCGCACTGCGGCTTTATATTGGGTATCAGCTTATCTATGACGGTAGAAAGAAGTTTTGCCTTTTCTTTAGGGTCGTTATATTCGTTGCGGTTAGATTCGAGCGGAAGCCTGATCAACGATCCGTTTTCAAGATAAGACAGAGAGTTTCTCTGGGGCGCCCATATAAGGTGTGATTTCTGCGTCGCGGTATTGGTAAGCTGTTTGAGCGCGCTTTTATCGATATTAATTACATAGATATTGTCGGCGCCGCTTTTATTGGAAATAAAGGCTATTTTATCGGAGGCCGGTGAAAATACCGGGAAGTCGTTAAATGAACCGTCGTCGATCACTGCTTTAGTTTCTCCGCGCGTCTTTAAATTGTAAAACATTATATCGGATTTTTTACCGTCGTATGCGACGAAGGTTAAATAATATCCGTTCGGCGATATGCAGGGGTTTTTAAGTGGGCCGGGAAGTATTTTTTCCGGAATTTTATTTTCGGGTTCGACTTCGGCGTTCGAGTATATTTCGGCGCGCGCGACGCGCAGCCTGTCGAGGACGGATTCTTTGATATCGCCTTTCTGCGCCATAAAGGTATGTACGGAGCCGTAAAAATCGGCCGAAGAGATTTTATCGATATTAATGGTCTGGGCGAATACTATATTTGAAACGTTGACCACTGAAAAATCGTTTAAATAATAGAAATAAAAAACGCAGGAACCGGCTACTAAAGCGATGCTTGTAAAGGTAGTAAACAATTTTCTGAAGGAAAATTCGAATAAATCGCTTAAAAATTCGAATAATAAAGTTATAAGGCATAGCGGAAGGAATATATTAACGGCGAAATAAAAAGGCTTCAGGTAGATAAAAGGTATTTTCTGTCCTATGCCGCCGTTTTCAAGAAAGATTTCTTTAATTCCGGCGCTTGTCATTAAGTTTTCGCCGACGGAAGCCATCGAGTAGGCGCCGAGCATAAAAAGAAATATGCGGTAGCCGCGGCCGAGATGATCATCGGCAAGAAATATTATAGTGGTTGAAACTATGGTCAACAAAATACTTATTTTTATTATGAATTCGTTCAAGTTTAAAGTTTCGGGCAGCGGAGGAAAATTTAGTTGTTTGAGCCTTTCGGCGAGCTGAAAATCCACTCCGAGGCCGGATGAAAAGCTAAGATAAAAAACCGTTCCGATAAGCGAAATCAGGGCTAAGCGAACTTTCGAGCCGGAGCTTATATAACTTACGGGGCAGAGCAGAAAGAAAAGATAAGCGGCGGTAAGCCCCATGGCGATTTTACCGGCGCCGGTATTCGAAGTGATCTGCGGGTAAGCCGTAAATAAAAAAATCGCGAATATAGCCAGCGACAGAAGGGTTAAAAAAAACTTAGTCAATTTAGTTTCGGGACTCGCATAAACTACGATCATCTGGGGTTTTGTTTTATTGGACGCCGCCTTCGATTTAAGAGCGGCGTTTTTAGCTTCGCGTGAATCGGGCGCATGATCGGGCTGCGAGGTCTCCGGCGTATATTGATTTTCGTTTTCGCCGTCATCGGATTCATTGTGGCCGACGCTGGATATTATGCCGGCCGAGGAATTTTCGAGGGTTTCCTTAGCGTATGACCGGGGGCCTTTCGGTGCGTCGTGATTCGTTTGCTGGTTCGGGCGCAGGTTTTTAGGCGCCGCATCTTCGTCGTCAGAGACGAGTTCGGCGGATATCGAAGACGCGAAATCTAAAGGGTTATTGGTCATCAGCTCGCCGAGCGCTTTTTTAACTTTAGCGTGAGCGTGTTCGACATGGAGTCTTACGTCTGAACGGGGATAATTAATGTTTTGATCGAGAATTTCGAAAAGCTGTTTGATTTCGGCGGTCGAATAAACCGACCAGTCTTTAATGTTATCGATAGCCCTGAGCCCGTCAATTTTTATTTTAGCCGAGGGGTCGTTAATTAAACCTATTAATTTTTGAAGGTCTATCGCGGGTTGCTGCTCCATAATATATAAACTCCTAAAAATGTGTTAGTTAAGCTGAAAAATAGCTTCTATTTCGACCGCGGCGCCAAGCGGAAGCGAGGCGACGCCGAATGCTGCGCGGGCGTGGGCGCCGTTTTCGCCCATCACTTTTTTAAAAAACTCCGACGCGCCGTTGATGACTTTTGGATGATCTTTAAAATCGGCGGTGGCGGCGCAAAATCCGGAAATTTTAACTAAGCGGTTAACGCGGCTTAAATCGCCTTCGAGGGCGCCTGAAAGAGCTGCGAGAATGTTTATGGCGCAAAGTTCAGCGGCTTTCTGCCCGTCTTCGGCGCTGATATTATTGCCGAAAGTGCCGCTGTAAGCAAGTTTTCCATCTTTGACGGGAAGCTGTCCGGACACGTAAGCCATGCCTCCCGATATAACTACCGGAACGTAAGCCGCTAAAGGCGCCGCCGGCTTCGGAAGTTCGATATTCATTTCTTTGAGTTTTTCACAAATATTCATAGGGTCCTCCATTATTTTAAAAAAATTTATATGTTTTTGAAAGTTTCTAAAGCGTTATAATCGGTCTGGTCGATTTGAAGGGGCGTTATTGAAACATAACCGTTTTCGACGGCCGTGTGATCGGTATTATCGTCTATTTCGGTAATAAGGCGTTTTCCGCTCAGCCAGTAGTAATCGCTCGAAGACGGCGCGTTAAGTTTTTTATAGGAATCATCGTAGCGGAAATTGTTGATCCGCGTTATTTTATGTCCTTTTATTTCGGAACTTTTCAAAGACGGCACGTTGATATTTAATAAAAAGCGGCTGTCGTGCTGCAGGCATTTATCGTAAAGGCTTTTTAAATTTTTAGTTATAAACTCCGAAGCGCTCGCATACTCGGGGTGCGCTTCGTATGAAGCTATCGAAACCGCTATCGACGGGTAGTTCATAAAAACGCCTTCATAGGCCGCCGCTACGGTTCCCGAGTATCTAATGTCGAGGCCTATGTTCGGCCCGTGATTTATTCCGGATATGATCAAATCGGCTTTTACGCCGATAGAAGGCAGAATAACCTTTACGCCGAGTTTGACGCAGTCGGCGGGCGTGCCGTTTACATAGTAATATTTTTTAACGGCGGTATTTTTGACCGGATTATATTCCCTGAACCTTAAAGGATTATGAAGCGTTATAGCCGCGCTGGTAGCCGATTTTTCAGATTCGGGCGCGGCCACGTAAACTTCATGGGAGCGCGAAAGGGCGCCGGCCAGATCGTGGAGGCCGGCGGCATGTATTCCGTCGTCGTTAGTCAGCAGTATTATCAATTGCGGGATTTCCTTTCCTGAATTAATTTATTGATTATAGGGCAGCCGGGCCGCTGCGGCGGTTGTTTTGAATTATTGTATTTTGACCTTTGAATTTTCGAATTTATTATTATCGTTTGTGATAAAGATGTTGTTTTCACGCAAAAGCCATCCTGTGGCCATTATGAAGAAAGTTTCATCCACTTCGTGTTTCTGCATGACGGCTTCTTTTAAAGCCGAATATTGCGTTTCGCCCTCTTTGTCAAGATATTTCCAGATATAACCAGCTATATCGCCTATTTCTGTTTTAATCACTTTACCCCCCAATTAATTAATATTTTATTTATATCCGTGCAGCTTTCGGTTATTTTTTCGGCTGCTGCATCTTTTTTTCGAGTTTCGCCCATGAATCTACAAGTGAAACGGTTCTGTTGAATATGAGTTTTTCCGGCGTGGATTCATCGTCGAGGCAGAAATATCCCTGTCTTAAAAACTGAAAGCGATCTTCATGCGCGGCGGTTTTAAGGCCCGGTTCGACGAAGCATGGATAAAGCGCGCTCATGGAAGCCGGATTGAGGTTTTCTTTATAATCGCCGCCCGCCGAATCGTCGGGATTGGCTTTAGTGAATAATTGATCGTAAATGCGGACTTCGCAGGGTATGGCGTGAGCGGCCGATACCCAGTGAAGCGTGCCCTGCACCTTGCGTCCGTCGTTGGACCAGCCGCCTTTAGTGGCAGGATCGTAAGTGCAGCGTAGTTCGCTGATATTACCGTTTTCATCTTTTATGACTTCTTCGCATTTGATGTAGTAAGCGTGTTTGAGACGGACTTCGCGGCCTGGAGCGAGTCTGAAGAATTTATTGGGCGGATCTTCGCGAAAATCGTCGCTTTCGATATATATGACTTTTGAAAACGGGATTTTTCTTGTTCCGGCGCTTTCGTCTTCGGGATTGTTCTGCGCTTCGCATTCTTCGACGGTTCCTTCGGGGAAGTTGGTTATAACTACCTTCAGCGGCTTTAAAACGCCCATTACCCTCGTGGCTTTTTTATTTAAATCTTCTCTCACGCAGTATTCGAGCATAGCGAAATCGACGGTGCTGTTCGATTTGGCCACGCCTATCATTTCGCAGAAATTACGGATGGCTTCAGGCGTGCAGCCCCGGCGTCTTAAGCCTGATATCGTAGGCATGCGGGGATCGTCCCAGCCGTTTACGTATTTTTTTTCGACCAACTCGAGCAGCTTGCGTTTGCTCATAAGAGTATAAGTGAGGTTAAGGCGTGCGAATTCGATCTGGCGCGGGTGGCATTCGGTCTGCAGCGCTTTGAGAAACCAGTCGTAAAGCGGCCTGTGGTCTTCGAATTCGAGAGTGCATATCGAATGAGTTATGGTTTCGAGCGCGTCGGAAACGCAGTGTGTAAAATCGTACATTGGATAAATGCACCATTTATCGCCTGTGCGGTGGTGGGCGGTATGCCTGATTCTGTAAATGATAGGATCGCGCATATTGATGTTAGGGGAGTTCATATCGATTTTTGCGCGCAGAACGAGCTTTCCGTCTTCGAACTCTCCGTTTTTCATCCTTTCGAATAATTCGAGGCTTTCAGCTACGGGCCGGTTCCGGTGCGGGCTTTCCGTTCCGGTTTCGGTCAGCGTGCCGCGGTATTGGCGCATCTGTTCATTGGTAAGTTCGCAAACGTAGGCTTTGTCCATTTTTATAAGCGCCACGGCGTATTCGTAAAGTTTATCGTAATAATCGGATGCGTAGTATAAAAACTGCTGCCAGTCGAAGCCGAGCCAGCGGACGTCGCGCTGTATGGATTCGATATATTCGACATCTTCCTTGCATGGATTGGTGTCGTCGAAACGAAGGTGGCAGCGGCCGCCGTATTCTTTAGCCAGTCCGAAATTAAGGCATATGGATTTAGCGTGGCCTATGTGCAGATAGCCGTTAGGCTCGGGCGGGAAGCGGGTAACTATGCTTTTATGCTTTCCCGAGCGAAGGTCTTCGCTGATAATATCTTTAATAAAATTTGAAACAACGCCGGAGGCGTTTTCCGGAGCGGAAAAGGGCGCGCCCGCGACTGTCGTTGAGGTAGAATTTGACATTAAATAATTTCCTCCCTAAAATTTAAGGCATGCTTATACCATAAGAAGATAAGCGAATTTTAAGATAAATTTTTGCTATATGATAACAGATTTCATTAATAAATTCAAGATTTATTTATACTATGGTTATTTCCAGTCCGTGTAAAAATAAAAAAAGGCCGCACAAAAAACTTTCGCACGGCCTTTTTTATATGATGACGGAATTATTATTTCGTGATGAGCGTTCCTGTCTGTCCGTTGATGGCTTTTTCAGCGAATTCGGGAGACGTTATTATTACTTTTTCTCCTCCGTTTTTTAAAAACATTATCGCCGCTTCTATTTTCGGACCCATTGAGCCGGCCGGGAACTGCCCTTCGGCAAGATATTTTTCGGCTTCGGCAAGCGTCATGGAATCGACGGTTTTCTGATCGGGCTTATTGTAATTAATGCAAACTTTTTCGACGCCGGTAGTTATCATAAAGATATCGGCTTTAATTTCGGCGGCTAAAAGCGCCGAAGCGAAATCTTTATCGATGACCGCGGCCGTGCCCTTGAGCGTTCCGCCGTCTTCTTCGATAACCGGAATTCCGCCGCCGCCGACGGCTATAACGATGAAATCGGAATCGATAAGTTTTTTAACCGCGTCGAGTTCGACTATTCTTTTAGGCATGGGAGAAGCCACCACGCGGCGGTATCCGCGGCCGGCGTCTTCTTTTACGTTCCAGCCTTCCTGCTGGACTTTTTTGTCGGCTTCGTCTTTGCTCATAAAAGAACCGATGGGTTTTGTAGGTTTTTTAAAAGCGTCGTCGTTTTTATCTACGAGAACCTGCGTAACTACCGTTGCAACGCCTTTATTAATTCCGCGTTTTTTAAATTCATTGTAAAATGCCTGTTGTATCTGGTAACCGATCGCGCCCTGAGTGTCGGCGCCGCATGAATCGAGGGGGACTTCGTGAAGTTCGGTGCGCGCTATTTCCGAACGGCGCAGTATAAAGCCTACCTGCGGGCCGTTTCCGTGCGTCATAACCACGTTATAGCCTTTTTCGACCATGCCGGCGACATGCTGGACGGTTTCGCAAACCGCTTTATATTGATCGGGAACGCTCTGATGGTTTTTATCTTTTATCAGCGAATTACCGCCGACTGCGATGACAGCTTTTTTCATTTATTGCTTTCCTCCGTTAATATTGTTGTATTATAAAAATTCGAGAGCCTTTATTATTTTACTTATTATTTTACTTTTTTAATTCGGCCATTAACTTTTTAGGGAATGCCGCATAAAATATGGCGGCTTTCACTAAATGATCGACGGGCACCTGATCGTTTATTGAGTGGGCGTATATTTCGTTCGCCGGTCCGAATCCGATGGTGGGAATGCCCATGCGGCCCATGGAAGCTACGCCGTTGGTTGAAAAAGTCCATTTATCGACGCGCGCTTTTTCGTCGAGAGCGGTTTCAGCGGCTGCTACCGCGGCATGAGTGAGCGGATGGTTTTCGGGCAATACCCATGTGGGATAGTATTTTTCCTGCCCGACGGTAAGGCCGGTCCAGGATTTTTCTTCGTATTGGAGAACTTCGACCTTAGCGTCCTTTGAATTAGGCGTAGCGTCGATTATTTTTTGAATTTCGGCTACCGAGGTTTCGATGGTTTCGCCGACGGTGAGCCTGCGGTCGATATAAATGGTGCATTCATCGGGCACGGCGCACAGCGAAGGTGTCTGGCATTCTATTTTAGAAACCGTTATGGTGCCTTTGCCGAGGAACGCGTCATCTTTTAAGCCGCCCTGGTTGAGCTTTTCAATACCGGCGACTATCGGCATCATTTTATAAACCGCGTTCACGCCGCGTTCGGGAGCCGAGCCGTGGCAGGAGACGCCTTTAGTTACGACCTTCATTTCCATTCTGCCGCGGTGGCCGCGGTAAACTCCGAGATTGGTAGGCTCGGTAATTACGACATAATCCGGAACGACGGTTTTGGTGTCGCGGATCATATGAAGCAGAGGCAGGCCGTCGCAGTCTTCTTCCTGGCAGG
>CAYTCW010000143.1:0-10872 GCA_964436235.1 uncultured bacterium | reverse complement strand
AAAACAAAGATGTCAAGGAAACTTCATCAATTTTTATAGCATTTTCCGTCAAATTATTAATCAAAATTATTAATGACTTGATAATATTCAGAAAATGTTATATAAGAACTATTCTGACCAAATTATATTCAGGCCAGATAAAAGAAGGCGATAAATATTCGGATTTACGAAAAACAATCGGCATTTCAATAATCGATTTCGAATTATTCCCTAAGGAAGCCGAAATTCACAATATATATAAAATGCTCAACTTAAAGTCAATGGCCGAGTTAACCGATATGTTCGAGCTTCATTTCGTTGAACTTTCTAAATTTAAAATAGATAAGCCGCGAATGCTTCAATCTAAATTTGAAAAATGGCTTCATGTGCTTAAATTCGGCGACGCGCTATACGGCGACAATCAGCTGCTGCCGGATGAATTAAGAAGCGAGGAGGGAATTATTATGGCGTTCGAAGAGATGAAAAAAGTTAATTCCGATTCCACCAGCGAATATATCCGCAGCTGCTCGTTATTGACCATCACGATCTTAGCTCCGCCGTCCGGTCGGTGGACCATCCGCAAAGTGCCGTCGCCGGAAATATTGAACTGGTTGAAAAATACCTTGCCGCCGTCCGCCGCGGTGACGTGTAAAAATCTTTCGTAACCCTTACTATTATAAAATTCCAGATGGTTTTCCGGAATTCTGGTGAACGCGGGAAGCGCCGGGCATAGAGTTTCGACTTTCGTCCAGGAGCCGGTCTTCCACTTTACTATCTTGTTGTCGATCGAGCGCGTTATGAGAAATTCGCCGTTGGAAGTGAAATAAACGGAATCGATAGGGAAACTGTGTTCCTGATTTATTTTATAATCCAGTAAATACCAGTCGTTCCCGTCCCGTTCCCTGAAGGAGATTATCTTTAATTTTCCATGACGGTCGATCATTGCGGCATAAGCTATATTATTCGAGACGGCGGCCGCGGCAAATCCGTCGTCCAAAAATGATGAACGGTCGTCGAGCGCGTTTTGAGAACGGGTCTCGACGTCGAGCCGTTCGATCGGCCCCGAGCTATACCCGTCTTTTGACTGCGAGCGGAAATAAATGTATTTATCGGAAAAATGTACGGGCCATACCAACCTTTGAATCGATTCGGACAACTTGAAGCCTTTCGATACTTCCGACGAATCATCTATCAGATCGTAGATCAAGAAGGCCTGCAGGCCGACGTAGCCCCAGGACGGTTCCGTTCCGGCGGGGCGGTAATTGACGAAGTATAAAAAATAACGCCCGTCGGTCGAAATAAGCGAAAACGCCTTTTCGATGCCGCCGACCTCGCTCTTATCGACTTGCCTGTAAAGGATTTTCAGCAAATCGACGTCCTTGCTTTTTGACGCGCCGAAGAAAGACATGATCAATCTCGCCGCTCTGGATTCGTTCGAGCCGCATGCGATCACGCTGAGCATATGTTCGTCGTGGACGCAGCAGCAGGCCCCGGACCCGTATGTCATATCTTTGAGGTTTTTTCGTTCGACGAATTCGGCCCGGGCGCGTTCCGTCATGCCGGCGTCTATCTTCATCCTGTAAAATCCGTCATTTTTGCAGGTCAGCAGTTCGAGCTCGTTTTCACCTTTTTCGATAATTATGTGTTTAAAGCCCGCCAGATGATCCATCTCATCGATCACGCGCGCGGCCGCGGCGTCTAAGAAGAATTTGTCGCCGTTGGAATCGGTGAGGATGTAATTCATGCCGCCGATATATAAGACTCCGATAATGTCATATTTGAAACCGCCCACGGTAGATAGTTTTAAAGAATCGAGCTCCAGTATGGCGATCTCTTTTCGATCGAAACCGAAGATCAAAATGCCGGCGTTTCGATGATCGTAAAAAGCCGGGGGCGCGCAGAGCGATAATCTGGCGGGCGCGCCTGGTTTTTTCGCGTCGAAAACGAGGACCTCCGATGCGCGGCCTGAAAGAGTTTCGCGTGCAGCTGAACCGGCGCACTCGAAGACGGCGATGATGCCGTTATGGCTTGTAAACGCCGGATCTGAAAGACATGTGAAACGGGCTTTTTCGAGTTCGAGACCGTCGAGCCTTAAAAAATTGACCTCGCTCTCTTTTTCGGCGTTCATAAAAGTCTGCTTGAAGTGATCGTAATCGTATTCGCCATAGCGGGCCTGCAGCGAGCGATCTCTGGAGTTCATGGAGTTCCAGTTGACGGCAGGTTTTTTAACGTTATAAAAGCTGAGCGCGTTCCGGACCCCGATACGTTCGGGAACTCCAATAATGTGGTCCGGAAGCGAGTATTCAAATATTATTGAATCGCGGGCCGCGTCGATTATAAAGATCTTCTGATAGTATTTCCCGCCTCTTTTTCGCCCCGAACTCGTATCGGAAAAGGGATAACACCCCTGCGGCACCGAGGACAGCCCGCCGGCGAAAATAAGGGAATTATTATTGCCGTCCGGTTTGACCGGCAAAAATTCGAGTTCCGGTCCTTTTCGGTCGTCGGCGCTTTTGAAAAGGTCGAGCTCGTTAATTTCATTTTTAATCGCGTCGAATATAATGAGCCTGCCGCCCGCCGTCATAAAGAATTTATTCACTTCGTGCGCGAAAAGGCTCGCCGAATATTTAAAATCGAGTTCGCGCCTGAACGCGACCGAATAATCTGAAATGTCCAGAAGGCTTGCCGAAAGGGTTTTTGAGCGATTACGGTCGGTTATTATCAGGCGTTCCGGCCCGGCCGGGATAATGTCGGTGATGTCGGTTTCGTGCGGCCATGATATTTCGCGCAATTCCAGGCCGTCGACGGCATCATAGAATACGATAGTGTTGTCGGAATGAACGGTCGCGTATCTGCCGTTCGCCGAAAGATCGTAAAAACGCTGGATCTTCTTCCGGCGTTTCATCCGGGGAAGAATGACCGAGTTATACGAATCGCACGGCCATGAGCGAATGAAAAAATCGTCTGAGAAGGCGATCAATTTGGAGTGTTTCGGGGAGAACACAAGGTTATTTATTTTATGATCGGAGTCGAGCCGGCGGCAGATCTCCTCGCCGTTCTGAATATTCCATTCCCTGATGGTGCCGTCGCCCGAGCCGGAGAACAATCTGCCGCTCGATTCGTCAAAAGCGACGCAGTTGACGAATTTTTCATGGCCTCTGAACTTTAAGACGATCTTCCCCAGCATCATGCTCCACAGATAAAATGTATTTTCGTCGTGCAAGGTAATAAAGCATTTAAGCGAGGGTACGGTAATTATAGCTGTCAGCGCGCATGAAAATATTTCATCGAAGCGTTTCATTTCATGCATCGCCAGGTCGAACACGATGAGCGCGTTGTCTTCGGTCGCGGTTATGACCATATTGCTCTCGCGGTCGACGGCGACGCATATAATTTTTGAAATGTCGTGTTTTTCGCCCCTGCCGCGCACTTCGAAAAGATATTCTTCCTTTCGAGTCGCGAGGTCCAGCGAGAAAAGTTTATTATCGTCGGAATAGTACAGCATCCGCGTTTCGGGGCATATCGCAGCGGCGGCGCACGGATGGCGGTATATGCGCAGGCCGGTGTCTTCGGACCATAAGAAAATTCTGATCATTTTTTCCATGCGGTCTTTTTTTATGTATCCGAGGACCTTAAAATCCAGGCTGAAATCGAAGTCGTCATCTATTATTTTATCTTCGCTGAACCGGAATAATTCTTTCAGCGAATTGATATCGAGTATCTGTATTTCGCCGTTGGACGACCAGACGACCAGGTCGCCGGTATCGGGCCGTATGAACGAGAAATCGCCGCCCGCCGGGCGTTCCGCCACGCCTTTAAACGAGGCGAGCGGCTCTTTCGGCGGAGTTACGGCCTTAAGCCACGCCGCGCCACCGAGGCTTTCGAACGTTTTCCGCCACCGCTCCATCAGTTCGAATATCTTTTCGCCGGGCGCGCGCCAGGGCGCGTTGTGTTCGTTCCAGCCGCTCGCGGGCGCCGTATAAAATTTTTCTGAAAGCGGGTTATCGTGCCACCAGCAAAGGTTCCACGCACACTGAAAAAAGCTTCCGGGGTTTTCTTTCAGAAAGTAACCGTCGCGCTTGAGCACGCCGGCTATAAGAAACAGGAATTTTTTTGCGCCGAATTCGTCGGGGATCCGTTCGAACGCCGACTCAAGAACGGCCGTCAGTTCTTCGGGCCGGCCGCGTTTCAGTTTTTCCTCGAGGAATTCGAGGTCGGTAAGAATTTCCAGAGCGTCGCCGTATTTTTGAGCGTCGAGAAGGCGCGCCGGCAAATTTTTCAGCGCATGGTCAAGTTTTTCGCCTTTAAGTTCCTTCCATTTATGGAGGTTATCGCCGCAAAACGAATTCAATAATTCATTGACTGAAGATGGTTTCGTCATTTAAGCTCCATTGCCTTTCAAGAAAAATCGTAATTATTCGGGACCAGTATTAAAATAACAGATATTTTAGTTGAACCGAAGGCGCGACGATTTAGATATTTAAGATCTCATCGCTGAAATCGTCCTTAATCACATCGCTCGAACAGATAACGGTATAAATATTAAAATCGAGCGTTTTTCTTTTTTCGCCTATGCGCGCCTTACAATCGTTAGAGATCTGGCATAATCCGTCGGTTATCATAAGTATATCGGCCTTGTTATAGTCCTCAATCGATTCGATAATATCCATGCTTTTTTCAAGCGGCGTAATGAAATCGGTGCCGCCGCCGAAGCCCTGTTTCAAAAATTTCAATATTTCAGGATTTTTTTCAGTTTTATCGATATTCAGCTCCCGTGTCTCGCCGCTTGCGCCGAATAAAATCACATAAAGGCTTCTGTTTTCTTTTTCGAGTATATTGGCAACCGCGAGCAGCAGAGCTTTTGCTTTTAAGATACGGATGCCGTCCATGCTCCCGGAAGTATCGACGCATGCGACCACTGGCCCTTTTTCCCGGTTCTCTTCATCCTTCTGCACTTTCGACTTTCCGATGAGTTCATAAGTTAAAAGCCGTTTTTCGAGATACCTGGAATAAAAGAGATATTCGAGTTCTTCGTTTTCGAGATTGATCAATTCGCTCGGCAGCATTCTTGCCAGATCGTCGCTTTGATGTATTCCGAAGACTTCGCTATGGCCCATCTTATCGACTCTGGTCACGTTTTTCTTTTTTATTTCAGAAATATAATTTTTGCCTAACTTTTCAACCATTTCAGCAATTTTGCGGTTCCGGGCCATCTCATCGGCGAGGGCTGAAAAATCTTCGGCAAGTTCCTTAAGCTGATTAAACGAATAACTGTATCCGGTTAATTTTAAGAATTCTTTAGCGCTGTCGCATTGTTTATCGATCTCATCGATAGTTTTAGAAAAACTTTCAAGAACTTCAAGCGCCTCACGGGGGATTTTTTCGTCAGATATTTCGTTTTTATACACCTTCGCCTCTTCGAGTTCTTTTTTTATTATGTCGATCATTTCGGGAGTCAGCGTGACGTTTTTTAAATCTGCAAAGAGCTTATCTACATCCGGCTTTTCCGCCCGACGCTTTTTGTCGTTACGCCAGTCCCATAATTTCCATTTTGTCGCGCCGATCTTTACTTTAGCGGTTGCCTTTAACAAACCGATAGTGGGTTCCCAGGTTTCGTTCAGGTCGTTAATATCGAGATCGAAAAGATGGTTCTGATTCGATTGATAAAGGCACTTGCGCGAAAAATCGTGGCAATTTTTAAATGCCAGAAGATAATAATCTCTTTCTCCAACACGACTGGCCGCTTCATCTGAAACGCTATGGTCACCGACCGCGCCGGAACTATTGCATGAAACATAAATTTTCGAATACATCTTGCTGCTGCTCACGAAATTCTTCGGGTTACTGATTTTTACCTTTGATTGCGCGAAGCCGGTAACAACTATATTTGAAATTTTATTATCGCCGATATAAATACCTGAATGTTCGACAGCAAACCACAGGTCTGAATATACGACGCTTCCTTCGACCGGCGTGACCTTTTCACGAAACCAATCGTCTATCCAGTATTTTATTGGCTTAAAAATAAGCCCGGCTATACCGGCCGCTTTTGAAAAAAGATTGGAAACCATCTTACCACCGATACATTTTTATCGTCCACACATAAAGCAGATATTTAAAGCCAGATATTGTCTTTTAACTGCTCTTCTAATAAGTTTTGAGATATTTTTACCGTATTTTTTTTCGATTCATTAGAGCCGGCATTATAACCTACACCAGCTGGAACGGGAATATTATTGCTATCATCCCAGTTCCAATTTTGTTCAAAATCCCATTTTAAATCTCTTTCAAAGAATGTTTTTGTCAAAATGTTTTTGCTGACGGATTTTCCATTCGCGCCTTTTGGATTTGATTCCTTGTCAATTTCATTAGCCGAAAAACCTTTAGCGATTTCAAGACTGTCTATCGCATAATTATTTTCTAATGTTTCATGGGTTCCCATGTTGCCGTAACAAATTCTAAATGGTTCATTTCCTTCAATAATTTTACTTAATACTATACAACTTAATATCCTGCCGTAATTATAGTGAGATATTCCGCCTGAAGACGGAAGATATCCATATGATTTTATTGCCGCTGCTTCGCTTACTAAACAATTTGATACCGTGCCATTATTTTCAGCTGTTATTCCACCTGAATTTGCCGAATTTTTACGCGGCGTTGTTGAAGATATATCCCCACTCACCAAACATTCAGATATTTTGTTTATATTATAACCGGATATTCCGCCCGAATATGAACCGCATTGCTCTGATGATGACGAAACTGTTGCATTAACTGAACATTTGTGTATTAAACCTTCATTACTGCCCGTTATTCCACCTGAACACGCTGAATTTCTCGGCGATGATGAATGGAGAGCGTTTGACGCCGATGAAATCTCGCCAATTACAGAGCAGTAGTTGATATTGCCGTTATTCTTACCCGTTATTCCGCCTGAATATGAAGAACACGAAGAATATGAAGTGTACTTCTGTATTTTTGAAGAAATTACGCCATTTATTGAACATTGATCAATATTGCCGCTGTTTTTACCTGTTATTCCGCCTGAATGGGTGTTTAAATTTTCTGCTGCTGCCGATACTTTTCCGCTTACGCAACATTCAGATATCGCGCCTTCGTTAATTCCAGAAATTCCTCCAGAATTTCCAGCCGAAGAAATATCGACATTCTCTAAAACTATATTTTTAACGGTAGAATCTTTTTCAATTTTTTCAAACAATCCTGCAAAATTTTTATTTGCTGTTTTTAAATTTACTATTTTATATCCACAGCCGTCATAGTGCCCTCCAAACGAAGGCAGAGGGTCCCAGTTCTGAAAACTACTCAAGTCAATGTCAGTTGTTTGGCTGAAATATACGCCATCAGCGATGAAATTCTGGTTGCCAATCGAATACAGGTCATGTTCATTTTCGATTAAATAAGGATCATGCTCCGTGCCGCCGCCTTTAAATGATCCGTTTTTTATAGCCGCTTTTGTATTTTTTTTAACGACGGAGGTTATCGCTTTTTTTGCCTCCACGCAGTTTTTATTAACAATTCTTACTATTATTTCAGATATCTTATGAGCGTTTTTAGGATCGTTCCAGAGGCAATTGCGGAGTAAAAGCAAATCGGAAAAATTAAGTTCATCCCGGCCGTTTGTATAGGCCGCTACTTTTAATAAATTCAATAATTTGATGAATTTACGGTCCGATAGTCTCTCGACTTTATTATTTTCCTCTAATACTCTTTTGTAATTGCTTCTGATCTCTTCTATGGCTTCCGTTACATTTTCAGGGATTTTAACGTCGCAAAAATTTTTTTTTATCGCCAAAAGTTCTTCTTCAGTTATTGCGTTGTTTTCATCAATTGTAAATTCTTTGTTTCTGACATTAAACAACGCTCTGACATCTCCATCGTTGACATAATCCACTATTAATTTTACCATGAACCTATCGTAGAGTGCGTTCAGCTCATCGTCGCCGGCCGGAAGTTCGTTCGACGCGCCGACAAGCGAGATCAACGGCACTTTCAATTTTTCTTTTCCATTATGATAAATCTTTTCGTTGATGATCGTCAATAGCGAATTCAAGATAGATGAGTTGGCCTTAAAAATTTCGTCTAAAAACGCCACTTTCGCGTCCGGCATATAACCCTGCGTATTGCGCCTGAATCTGTCCTCTTTCAATTCCTTTATTGATAGCGGTCCGAAAATCTCTTCGGGCGTCGTAAATTTAGTCAAAAGATACTCGAAATACTCGCCGTTTTTTATGACATGCGACAATCTTCTGGCGATCTCGCTTTTAGCGGTTCCTGGAGGACCTACGATCAGTAGATTTTCGTTCGCCAGCATCGTCAATAGAGATAATTTAACGACTTCTTCCCTGTCGATAAGACCTTCATTTAAATCCGAGACCAGTTTTTTCAATTTTTCTTTCATCTATTTTTGCTCCTGACGATATTTATGCGATTATACTTAGTATATTCCATTTTAGTCAGACATATCATAATACAACTTAAGACCAAAATCAAGCACTAATTAAGTTAATTATTTAAAGTTAATTTTCATTGAATTTAACTTTTTCTCGTTCGTCTATTATAATTATACCGCATCCGCGAGTTAATTGGTAGTGAACAAATTCAAAAATCATCCTGCGACGGCACTAAACTATAAAACGATTTACCATAAATCGTTTCACGAAGTTTATAAACAGGCAACCCATTATAAAATGAACAGAATGTTAAGTCGAAAAAAAGGCGGCCGCAAATACGCGATCGCCATTGTTTTTTCGTAATTCTTAGCCAGTTGGTTTCGGCACGGTCGGCTTTCTATCGCTCGAGTTCTCCGATCATCTTTTCAACAACCGAAAGAAGTTCAGGAATATCATTTTTGCATACGTCAAAAATTTCCTCCGCGTCGATATTGAAGTAGTCATGAACTATAATATCTCTAATTCCTTTGAACACGCAAAATAGCTTCGCGAACCTGCTCGAGTATCTCGTTTGTAAGCCGGGTAGTCCTATGCATAAACAGCCTCGCGATCAATCCTTGCTTTTAAATAAGCGTTCATTTTAGATCTATAGCGGACCACATCAACAGGCTTGCCGAAAGCTTTTTCGAGTAATTCTTTAATATGGACCATAAAGAATAATCGCGGTTCGTTCATTTCAACTATTATATCTATATCGCTTTCAGGAGAGGATTCATCCCTTGCCACCGATCCAAATATACCAATTTTGGTAACTCCATATTTTTCTCTCAGCGCGGGCATGATCCGGCGAAGATGATCAAGCGCTTCGTTTTTACTTATTATTGCGTGATTCACGATTCATACCTCAATATTAATAATCATAAATAACTTTCTATGATATAATTTATCAGATTTTATATAAATTGTCAAATACCAGGTATTTTCGTCAGTCAAGGAATGTCTTTTTAAAATCTTCGAGCATAGGTTTGAATAGCTCCTCTTCCATCTTTTTACGGCTTGCCTTTTTGAATTTTTCGAGCATGTCGGCTGCGGTCTTCTCGTCGATCTCGTCATTGCCGCCGTCAGCGAGCGTTCCTTCGCCTGATTCTTCAAAATATTCTTCAACGTCCTCCAGGGCCTCTTCCGACTGCTCATCGACGAAGTCGCCGAGATTTTTATGTTCGGTTGCTATCAACGATTTCAAGCCGTCGAGTTCGTCGGCCATCAATTTATTAAACAGGCGGCGCTGCTTTTCTTTTTCAGGCCCGTCCGCAAGCGCGCTCATTTCCATTTCAAACTTGGCCGTGATCATATTCACAAAAGAGTCTATCATAAAATCAAGACCGGCCATCGGCATTACATTTTTAAAATCTTCGAGCATGTCTAAAGCCATTTTTTTGGCGACAATTTTCTTTTTCATATAAATTCCTCCTATATTTTATCGCTTCGTTCATAAATTAATAGTTTAATACCCGTTATAATTTTTATTTATTATTATGTACCGTTATTTCTCTTTATTCATATTCATTCAAGATATTTTTTTTACCTGCCGCTCAATATTTCTTTCTTTCTTTTTTTGAGTTCAGCGATTTCTTCATTGACTTCTTTTATCTTTTCGTCGATCGATTCAAGCTCGCGGTTGATATCTTCCATTTTTTCCTCTATGGCCTTTGTTTTACAGAATACGCCGCCGAATATCTCGCCAAGAAAAGAGGTGAACTCTGATTCCTTGAAAGCCGCTTTCAGATGCTCTACCGGCAGGTGCAGGCTTTTTCGCTGAGTCTTGAACCATATCTTATTCAGCCTGAAAAATTGAGAGTTGAGCTCGCGCATTCTTTCGTTTATCTCCTTCAGCTCTTCGGAGTCTTCGCCGCAAATCGCCTTAAATTCCTGCTCACGGGCTTTTTCAATAGCGCCGTCTTCTTTACGCTTTACCAGAGACCTTTCCACCGGCTTCGCCTTTTTCACCTTTATTTGCGAAGTTTTTCGCGCCACTATGTCTTTTTTCATGTTCATCGCCTCCCGATCGATTATTTCGGCGCACTTTCCTGCGCCTCTATTACTATTTTACCGCATAAC
Source organism: uncultured bacterium (assembly GCA_964436235.1). Classification (GTDB taxonomy): domain Bacteria; phylum Muiribacteriota; class UBA9980; order UBA9980; family UBA9980; genus UBA9980. The sequence continues at coordinate 361 of CAYTCW010000143.1, read as the reverse complement.
CGGGCCGAATGGTAGTGAACAACTACGAAATTTAAAAGCGGGCATCCGGTTTAAAACATCGCTTTTAAAGGCTGTTTCGAGAAAATAACGGCGCGCGGAAAGTGAACATTAAATTATCTGTTGTCCGCCGGGCGATTTTATGATAAAATTAAACTTGTTAAAAAAATAATGACTTTAATAAAGGGAGCCGCCATGGAAGCTAAAAAGATAAGATTCACCGTGCCGCAGTATATCGCTGACGCTGTTAAAAGGGATATCGAAAGTTTCGGCCTGACGCTCAACGGGCTATGCAATTTAATTTTCGAGCGCTATAAAAAACCGCGCGAGGCGAAGGTCGAACGCTCCTGCTACAACAAGATCA
>CAYTCW010000142.1:0-10889 GCA_964436235.1 uncultured bacterium | reverse complement strand
AGGGGATGTCGCTTTTTAAGAATAAGTTCGTAACGCGTTATAATATTAAAAACAGCGGAACCAGCCTGCTGCAGATGAGCTGGAAAGTTAAATATTCATTTTCTCCCGATTATCTTTCGGTTTTAAAATACGGCCGCCCTGTCCTGGCTTTATTTTCAAAAGACAAAACCATCGAGCCGGACCGCGATTATAAAGGTCTGGAAGAGGGGCTCGGCGTGGCCAATAAGTTGAGCGACAGCCGTATTTATATAGATACTCTCAGGATTTTTCCGGATTACATTAAAACTTTAACCATGCATCATGCCTACGGCATAATTATAAATTATAATCTTTCTTTTCAGCCGCTCGAAGAAAAGCATTTTATATTGGATATCGGTTTTTAATGACGACGGCGCGCGCCTATCAGGCGGCGCCGAATTTTTTTTCGAGTTTATTAATATCTACTAATAAGGTGGTTTCGTTGGTGAAAGTGACTTTGCCGGCGGCCCTTTTGATTTTTTTTACGTATTTACGCATGGCGCATGAAACGAATATTTTAGTTGCGCTGCGGCCCTGTGAATAATGGACGGCGTAAAGGGCCGCTTCTTCTATGGCCCGTTCTACGGCTCCGGCGTCTGAATTTTTCGGGGTTTTTAAAATAACGCTCGGTCCCCTGAAGTCTTTGACGTGAAGCCAGTAATCCTGCTGGCCGGCTATTTTGGAAAGTATGTAATCGTTTCCGGCGTCGGAGCGGCCCACGTAAATTAAAAAACCTTCTTCGCTGGTAAAGAGCCTGTAGTATTTACTGGCAGCCTCTCCGGCGGCGCTTTCTGCCGCATGACTTTTTGCGCGGCCCTCGCCGCTTTCTTTTTTCGCGACGCAGGATTTAAAAATTTTAAGTTCTCCGGCGAATTCGCAGAGAAATTTTTTGCGGGTCCTTTTTTCGTATATCAATTCGCCAGCTATCGATATAATGTCTTTTTCGACAGCCGCGCAAAATTCGGCCGAAAAGGTCAAATGGCCGATATCGAGTCTGGCGCGGCATTCTTCGACACGCGCGAGTATATTATCGAGTTTGAATATTATGTTTTTGCAATATTCGTTTTTGGCTCTGAGCCTTTTGCTGATTTTAAAGTAGCGGTGAGCGTTGTCCGAAATTAAAATGCGCGCATCGAGAGGTATGGTAATTCCGCCGATAGTTACGGATTCAGCTTTTTTATTGCCGCCGCCCGCTTTCAGATCGTTTAACGCCGATATTATTAAATGTCCGTAATCCGAGTATTTTTTATGATCGGCTGATGCCTTTAAATCGGATTCGAAGGATTCTTTCTTTCTGACGGCCATATCTTTTAACTTAGATATCTTATCCTTCAATTTAGCCGTTATGAATTCCGAATCGCGCGATATATAAAAACGCGCGTAGCACTCATTGACGGATGCGCAGACTTCTTTCGCGGGCAAACCGGCGCCTTCGGCCGTTTCGGCTTCCGCCGTGCGGGTGTGGTCTTTTTTGGCCGTTATGTCGAACGGGTAAACGAATTTTTTTATTTTACCTTCCGCGTTTCTTTCGGAGTAAATAGAAGTATCATATATGCCGAATATTGAATTATTATCGCCCCGGCTTGTTTCTGCGAGGTTTATAAACGAAGCATGATCGGAAACTGAAAAAATCCGGGCGATTTCAAATAGCGCTCTATGGTGAGGGCGAGTTTGGGCGGCTTTGCACAAAAAAGGCGAAAGGCCGTTAAATTGTTTTATGAGTTCTTTAGCTGGAAATGTCTGCTGCAAAGAATTAGCACCGCCGCTTCCGTCCGCGCCGGCGTTTGGTTCTGCCGCCCGGGCGTTTTTAATGGCTTCTTCGGCATCGGTTTCGCAGAGGATTTCGCTTATATCTTTTTTTTGAGGTTTTTTAATGAATTCGCAAAGGTTATGAGAAAAGTTGAGAGCGCCCAGAACATTTTCAGGATTAAGGTTTTCGATTTCGCAGCCGCCGGAGTATAAAAAAGAATTGCTGTGTTTGCCCATAAATTCAAAAAACAGAATATATTCGCTTTCGCTGAAACTGTCTTTCGCGGATAAATAAAGCGCTAATATCCTGTCTGAGTGAATGGTTTTAATATCTTTGATACGCGCGCCTTCGAGGTGTTTTTTTAAAAGCAACTGATAGTTCGACGCGGTGTTGATGAAATTGATCTTATATTCGGCGGTATGAAAAAGGGCCGCAAAATTAGGATTTATCGATATAAGCATAATGGATGGGCCGTTTTCGTTTCTTAAAACGAAAGCGAATTCGCCGTCGCGATGCTGCATTATTTTATCGATAGTGCGGCCGGTTATTTCATTTTTTATTTCTAAGGTCAATATTTTAAGGCTGAGCGCGTCAAAACTCACGGTTTATTTTTTCTTAGTGTCCTTTTTAGGTTGTTTTTCTTTTTTAGCGGAGCAGCCGCAGGATTTACACATAAGATTACCTCCTTTTGATATGCGTCAGGGCGCATTTTTAAGGTTTCTATATTAAATTTACTAAATATCGGCTTTAATGTCAAGGTAATTTCATTTAATTTTGCTTATTTTCTTTATTTCGTTAATTTATCTGGCTGCTCAGTTGTAGTACTGCTTTCTATTATCAGTGGTATAAAAAGGTTTTAATTTCTTTTAAAATATTTACACAGCCTTCTTTATTTTTTGAAACGGCGCATGTTTCGAGGCGTTCTAATTTCAGGTATAGTTCGTTGAATTGAAGAGTGCCGCTCAGTCCTTTTAATTTATGCGCTTTAATTTCCAACTCGTTAAAATCGTTTTGTTCGAGCGCTGCGAGTATGGCGGATATATTTTCGTTCAAAGATTTAATGAATTGAGCGTATATCGTTTTAACCGAATCGAAACCGACCATGGAAATATTAAGATCAAAAAAATTTTTAATTGAATCGATGAATATAAAGTAATTCAGGCCGTAAACATTATATATTTTTTCAGCGGCGCTCTGATATATTTTAGCGAATAGCAATTTAAAATCAATAGGTTTGGGTATATAATCATCCATTCCGGCCGCGAAGCATTTTTCTTTCTCTCCGGGCGTTACGCTGGCCGTCAGGGCTATTATTGCGGTTTTTTCGACCGCGTTATCCGTTTTTTTATCCCTTATGCGGCGGCAGCATTCGTATCCGCTCATAAGAGGCATCTGGCAATCCATGAATATTATATCGTAGCTACGCGCGGAAGACATTTCAATCGCAGCCGCGCCGCTATCGGCGATATCGCAGGATATTTTATTTTCTTCGAAAAAAAGTTTTACCAGCATTCGGCCGGATGGATCGTCTTCTACGATTAATATCCGCGGCCCTGCAACTTCTATGAGTAAGGCGGCTTCTATGGAGCCGGCGTTGAGTTTTTCAGCCGCCATACTGCCGTCTGAAGCATCATGGCCCTCAGCCGCATCCGGCGTTAAAGCTGCCGGCGGCGTATTATCGGCGGCCTTTACGGCATTGTTAGAAGTTTGTTTGATAAAAGTATCGGCCGTCTTTTTTTTCAGCATGACGCAAAAACTGAAGGTTGAGCCTTCGCCTATTTTGCTTTCGGCTGAAATATCGCCGTTCATAAGAAGTGTGATCTCTTTAGAAATTGATAATCCCAGTCCGGTGCCGCCGTGCTTTGCCGCCGAATTGCCCGTTCCCTGGATGAAGGGTTTGAAAAGGCCAGCCATATCTTGCGCCGCGATTCCGGCCCCGCTGTCTTTAATTTTAAAATTGATTTTAACGCTTTCGCCGCTTTTACGGCTCGCGATATCTTTACCGTTTGCGATATCTTTGCCGCTTTCGCTATTTTCGTTGGTTTCATTACTTTCTTCGACTAATTCGCAGGCTAAAGAAATATTTCCGTTATCGGTAAATTTAAAGGCGTTGCTCAACAGGTTGTTTATGATCTGAGAAAGGCGCATTGGATCGCCGTATAGTTTTGGCGGTATTTTATCGTCAATTGATACCGTAAAATCTATATTTTTTTCGTATGCTTTCGGAGCGAAGAGGGCGGCGGAGCTTTCAACCGTATCACGGAGGTTGAATTCGGCTTCTTCAAGGCTTAATTTTCCCGCGTTAATTTTTGAGATATCCAGCACGTCGTTTACTATGCTAAGCAGCAGTTTAACGGCCGCTGATGCCTCCTTGAGATAGCCGGCCTGTTTTTCATTTATCGCGGTGCGGCCGAGCAGGTCTAAAAATCCGGTCAATGCGTTTATCGGAGTTCTGATCTCATGCGATATAGTGGCTATGAAACGGCTTTTAGCGGCATTTTCGGTTTCCGCATTTTTTTTGGCGGCTAAAATGTTAAATTCGGCCAATTTTTTCAAGGTGATGTCCCTTAACGATATTAACCTTGCCTGCGCGCCTTTTTCGCCGGAACCTGCTATCTGCGATATTATAATTTCCATCCATAAAATCGGCTTGTCACGAAATTTAAATTCGCGCCTGCCGTTTAGATTATTACTAATCAAGTTTTGTATTTCGTTAAAATCTTTGAACAATTCGCGCGCGGGCAAAGCTGTTTTAATATTGCGGCGTGACTCGAAGAGCTCCGCGGCGCGGTGGTTAAAATCTATTATTTTTTCATTTTCATCTATTACTATAAGCGCGTCGTCGATGGTTTTAAGAACCAATTCGCTCACTAACGGCGCGGAACTCAAAAACCCCATTTTCAGAATTGCGTAGGCTAAAAGCGGGCCCATTAAAATAAATGCTATGGGTGTTATATCTAAGCCCGGCACGGGGTTGAGTTCCATAATAAAGAACGCGCCGCCCGTCCACGGAATTAAAAACGCGAAAAAGATCATAAAGGCCTGCCGTCTGAAGTAATTAACGTATTTAAGAGAATTGAAAAGCAGGAGAAAATTACTTGCAAACATATAAATAAAAATATAAGGCGTGAACAGGTAATTATAAGCCGGGCCTTTATTTATAATGATCAGATTCGAGCCGTCCTGCGGAAGATTATAGCCGCTCCACATAAGGCTGTGATGGCAGTCATTGGTCACGGCTAAAAAGGCCACCGCGATGGCGGGCAGGAACCATAAGAATGAAAATGGCCATGAGGCGGCTTTATTAAATTGACAATATTTGAGGGCGAAAATGAGCATAAGCGCAGGGGCAGCCGCTATAGGGATGAATTCAAGTTTAACGGTTAAAATTTTAAGCGTTGTGGAGCTAAGAATAGAATCGATGAACGCTCCGGCGGCCCATGCAAAAAGTGCGGCCAGCAGAATAAGCAGGGAGCCGGCAAACGGCAGCTTGCGCCTTTGCCAGACTATATAAATGGTCGCGCCCGTAACTATCGTCGATAATAAAAAAAGTATCGAATATTTAGTGATTATTATTGCCGGAATTATGGCACCGTCGGCCGTACTCATAATGCGTATCCACTTTAATTTAATTAATTATGTTATTAATTAAAAATAAATTTTTGCTGATTATAATAACATTAAAGTTCAATAATATCAATAATTTAATTCGTTTATAATTCGTTTTAAATCATTTATTAAAGTCCCTTGACAAACATGAATTTTTAAATTAAAATATTAGTATATGAAAAAATTAAAAAAAATTAAAATATTAGTTATCGAAGATGATGTAATTCTCGCCGCTCTTTTGCAGGAAGCGGTGTTTAATTCCGACGAATTCGAATTCACCATAACTCATTCCTATGAGGAAGCGCAAGAGCTTTTTGCCTGTCTTCAGTTAAAACCGAAACTTTTTGATGTTATAGTTCTCGATTTAAAGCTGCCGGGCGGTTCAGGTCTCGATCTGTTAAAAGGTCTCCGCGCATCAGGCAGCGAGCATCCCGTAATTATTCTATCGTCTAAGAGCGCGGAAAAAGACCGCATCGCCGGTCTCGAATCGGGCGCGGACGATTATTTATGCAAGCCATTTTCGTTAAAAGAGTTATATATACGCGTCAAGAAAATAATTAAACGCTCCGTCGTAAATGGCGTGAAAGATCCTGTTGTAAAGGTTTTCGTTTCGGGCGATTTAACCGTTAACTTCAACCTGCGCGAAGTTTTCGTTAAAAACAGCCGCATAAGCCTCACGCCAAATGAATTCGACATTCTAAAATATCTTATCGAAAATAAAAACGCCGTCATCGAGCGCAGTTCGCTCGTAGCCGATCTTTGGGGCGGCGGTTTCGTAACTAACAGCACCATCGATTCGTATGTGTCGCGTCTGCGCTCTAAATTATCGCCGTGCGGCGATATGATCGAAACCATCCACGGCATCGGTTATAAAGTCAGAGCTGACGATTAAGCGTGTCCGGATATAACCCCGTTTGAATATAACCCCGATTAAATATAAATCAGTTTGAATATAACTTTATTTTCATTTTTTGTGAATGTCACAATTAACTATTATTTTGTTGCGTTCGTTAACGCTTATTTTATAATTACCTTCCGCGGGGCATTTCAAAAAATCGTTGAGCAGTTCGCTTTCATAAATATTTTCAACCGTTATCGAATTTTTCTTATCAGGATATTTAGCTAAGTATAAAAGCGCCGCGGTTTCGAGCAGTTTGATATTGCGTTCGCAGCCGGCTTCCGACGACAAGAATAATTGCGTTATTAAATCCCAGGAATATATGTGAGCGCATATCAGTTCGTCTATCGATTTAATTATATCGCCTGCCGTATTTATATTAATTTCAACCGCGTTTGAAATAATATTCGTCTTAGCCGATTTGTTTAACTCTATTATAAATTTAAGAAGTTTGCGCGCGTAAACGAGTTCTTTAAGGGCGAAGCGCGTCAATTTGCCGCCGCCGCTTTCCACTTCGATAATATCGACTTCCGCGAGAGTTTCCGCCGATTCTTTAAGCGATTGAGCGAACTGTCCGTCCGCGGATTCTTTGAATGCCGCCGCGTCCTTTGCTTCGTTGAATTTTATCGAAGACTTAAGATTGCGCCCGTTGATGGTAAAAGTTATCCAGCTGGCATTTTTAAGAAAAGGTTTATACGCGAATTCATTTTCGTCAAAATTATTAATGGCGGAGGCGAGAAATTCGGGTCCTATAATTGCGATCACAGGCGCTTTTGCTTCGCGGTCCATTGCGGTTGAGCATTCCGCCGCGAAGTCTTTACGGTTCGACAAATTATCGGCCTGGCCATCTTTGAGAGAGTTGATAAATTTTTTGAGACCTGCCGCGCTCGATAATATAATTTTTTTATCATGGTAACAACCGGCCATATTATAGAAGCGAAACACGGTTTTAGAATCGTAAGCGCCGGTTTTAAAGTTATCTGCGCCGCTGCCGGCTTTTTCTGACAGGGCCGATAAATTATCTAATAATTTATCGTAATCGAAACCGGCCGGGGTATGAATGAAGGATATAAAATCGATATTGCCTTTTTTATGTTTTCCGAAAGCAATAAATAATAAAATAGATTTAACCGCTGATATATTTTTAAAAGGCGTCGCCGCCAGAAAAACTTTTACCGGCCCGGATACAGACAAATCTTTGATCAATTCGCCCGGTTTTATTTTTATAAACAGGTCGTAATTAGCGGGAATATATTTAAAATCGTCTATTTCAGAGCTATAAGCTGCCGTTATGAAGTTTAGAGGCGCCGCTGACGGCGATAATGCCGTTTGAGCAATCGTCAGGGCGATAAATATGAATATCGCGGTTATTAAAACGCCATTTAATTTTTTAATGTGAAAAGGCATGAAAACTCCGTTATTTTAATGTTGTTATCGTCATTATTACTACCCTGATTTTCATAAAAAATCCCGTGATTATAACAGGGTCCGTGCGGCGGTTAAAATCTTAAAAACCCCCGTCCGTTAAGAAGCGAGGGTTTTTAAGGTTGTTTGCTTATTTTGTATTACCGTTCTGTTTTAATACCGTTATTGATTGATGGCGTTTTCGATAGCCTGGGCGTCGTTATAATTTTTGTAAGTATTGTAGGCTTCGCTAACTTCGGGTAATTTTTTTCTTTCTTCGAGTTGTCTTTTAAGTTCAGGGTTCGTCGAGACTAAATTAGCGTCGATACCGCTGAATAAAAGGTTGATATATCTTTTATAGGCCGTGTCTGCATCGGTTGCCTGCCATGAACCTTCTGAAAATTCATTAACGCTTTTCGGGTCAAAATTAACCGGTTCGGATATGATAGCATCATCGATTGAGGTGTGGAGTCCTTCTGATACCATGACGGCTTTTTGAGGCGTTTTGGTTTCAACGAGGCCTTTCCATACTTTAACCGCGCCGGTTTTCTGGTTGTCTTTAGCTTTAGCCGTAACGGAGAATACAGTGCCTCTGACGCCCGCTACGAATGTCGGCGCGATTACTTCGAATTTACTGCCGACTTTAACTATTCTTAACCAGGTTTGACCATTATATAACTTGATTGATTCAAGCGCTATTTCAAGTTCGCTGTTAGGGGTTACTCTGAGGATATTGCCGTCGTTATAGCATATTTCAAGTTTTGATTCATCGGCAACTTTTATTTTATCGCCAACGTTGATTTTATCGTCGAAAGATAATTTCAACCAGTCGGTTTCCTCACCGCGCTGAATTTGCGCGCTGCCAGAGATTAAAGACACCTTACCTATGTTGATTATATCAGAATTCGAATATGCGAAGTTAATGGATATCATTGTTATTAAAACAGTCAGGCATAACAAAGAAGCAGTTTTAATAAATAACTTCACTAAATAACCACCCCCTATAATTAATAAAAATCAACAATAACAATAAGAATCGAACAAAGAGCTAATGTTAATTGTTGTTAAAATAATTATACAACACAAAATAGGTTTTGTCAATTTTATGGCGAAAAATAAAAATAAAAAATAGATTTATTTTTAAACGATACGCAACCTGTTGATAATCGCCCATTAATAACTGCCGACTAACGACTGCCGACTAACGGTTGCCGACTAACGACTGCCGACTAACGACTGCCGACTAACGACTGCCGACTAACGGTTGCCGAGTGACGACTAACAACTAACGACTAACGACTAACGACTTCCCCCGTTATCTTGCCGCTCTGATATCTTTCATAGCGCCTTCTTTGCTTAATAGCGCCGATAAAACAGTGTCTTTAAGAACGGCCGCGGAGTCCATTTTAACTCCGTCAACGATCATTTCGCGTTTGATCAGGCGCACGCCGTGGCTGTAGTCGGCGTATGAATTTTCGTGTATCCACGAAAGCGGCTGGATATTTTTGCCGCCCTTCAACTGCCAGCCGTATATGATAACTCTGTCCGGATGAGCGTTTAAGCTGTTTGAGATAATGATATCTTTTTTATGGCCGGCCGCCAGTTCGCCGTCTTTATGGCCGACTTTAGCCGCCTGCGACTGAACGAGCTTCTGGTGTTCGGCGTAAAATTCGCTTTTCATCATTTGGTTCTGCCAGTTGGGATAATTTCCGGATGACATCGGCTGCGGGTTCAACTTGGTCGAGGCCTGCGCGTATATATCGTCAACCATTTTAGCCGTCGGCAGCATGCAGCCGAGTTTATCGGCTATCTGCTGGGCCGTTACCGGGCTCATCGGAGTTCTTACGTAATCGGAATCGTTTCCGACCGCAAGATAATCCGGCGCGGCAAAATACGATATAGTGTGTTCTTTACCGTCTGAAAGCACTTTTTTTACCCTGACCTCCTTGAATTTATTTAAAAACGAAGGAGTATTGCCGTTAAGAACGGCTTTTTTAATCTCTTCCTCGCGCGCCTGGCGGCTCAAAGAAGCGGTCGCGGCCATGAAAGCGGCGCCGCCTTTTTGGCTTTTGCCGCTTATCTGCATGTCTTTTTCGGCAGGGGTAGCGCCGGCTGTCTGTATGTCATTCCCGGCAGATGAAGTGCCGGGTTTGTCTTTACCGTCGTTACCGTCGTTATTTTTTGTGCCGGCTTCGCCGTTTTTGCCGTAATTGCCATTTTTTCTTTCATTTTCGTCGTAATTGCCGTTTCCGTTGTTATTGTCGTTACCGTCGTTGTTTTTTATGCCGGCTTCGCCGGCAGCTTCTCTATCAACATTTTTCCTGCCGGCTTCGTTGGTGTTGTTGCTATTATTATTACCGTTAGATATTTTTTCGGCCTTTTTATCCGCCGTTATTTCATAGATTGTTTTATCAGATATACGGCCCGTTGATTTACCTGAATCTTTATCCGAAACGGCTTCGGTTTGCGCGCCGTTATTTATGGCGATATAAGTTTTATAAGCGTAGGCGGTCCGGCCCTTATATTCGATCTGATACCACTCGCCGCTCACGCCGGTTACGGTTACGCGCGCCGAGTTAGGCAAAACTCCGAGTATGGTCCCCCACGGCTTCGTTCTAACGTTTAATCCTATCTTTTCGAGGTTAATAACCACGCCCGTCGCCGGGAAAATCGAAGCCCGGCTCTCAGTAGCTTTTTCACCGTTATCGAACGCGGCCCCTTTCTCGTCTATATTATCCACGCAGATTTCTTCGCCGGCTTTTATATTTTCGTTAACCGCCTTAATGTCGGCGGCGCATGGCAGTGAATATATAAATAACGCGCCCGCGGTAAGCGCCGCGCAAATAATCGGATTTAATTTATTTGTCATATAGATCGCCCCTTTTGAATAGAATTGATTACCGTATGATCGATCGGACGCGCTTAACAAATCAAGCGTCCCATTAAAATTATACTATAACTTTGCCGAAAAAGTTTAATTTATTTTCATTAAATATAAAAGCGCCGTTAATTTTGTAAAAGCATTCTAATTTTGTTTTGCCTGACATTTGCTAATTTTATTGCTAATTTTGTTATTGAAAGCGGTCTTGAATTATGTTAGAATAACTTAGATTTATAACTCAGAATTTATTGTCATAGTTTGACTCTATCATACATAACTGCTTTTCTATTTTCCAAGAAAAGAACGAATTTCGAGGCCGAGAGCGGAGC
>CAYTCW010000141.1:6299-10891 GCA_964436235.1 uncultured bacterium | reverse complement strand
CATAATAATTTTTTATATTTTTCGGTATTTTTAATATAATCCATTAAAATTTCAGGCATGCGTTTAGGTTCGGCTTCTATGTTATAACATTTAGTGTCTATGGCGTTTTTAGGCATTCCGTCGAACTGGGCGGATTCTACCGACTGCACCAGAACGAGTCCGTTTTTTTCGTGGACCGATAATATTCCTCGCGAGCCGTCGGAACCCGTGCCGGATAATACTATAGCGATAGCTTTTTCGCGCATGTCTTCAGCGAGCGAGTTGAAAAAAATGTCGATAGGCATCTCTAAATGGACGCTGGAATCTTTATCGGTTAGATATAATTTATTTTTTGAAATAGTCATTCTGGTTTTGGGCGGGATGAGATATATTGAATCGGGTTTTAAAGATATGCCGTTAGTAACCTTATAAATTTTCATTTTAGTGTGGCGCGAAAGAAGGTCTTCCATAAGGCTTTTGAAATCAGGCGATAGATGCTGGATTATAACGAAAGCCATCGAGCTGTCGGACGGCATATTGTCAAAAAACATTTCAAGGGCGTTGAGCCCGCCGGCCGAAGCCCCTATTCCGACTACAAATTCAGGTTCGCTGGAGGCTTTTAATTTAACTTCAGATTTTTTCTTCATTGCGTTCCGTCCTTTAAGTAAAAAGAAATATCCATATCAAATAACGATTTGAATCAAAAACACTCGAGTCAAATAATATGGCGTTTTAATTTATAGCCTTTATCCCCAACAAACTTATTAAGACCTTTATGGTCTATATTTATATTTAATGAAAAATTATACCAGATTTCGTTTTTAAAAGTCAATTAAAAATTTAGTCAAAATTTATTTAAAAAATAGTTAAAATTTGTAATATGAAGAAGTTGTTATATTATCAAATTTATATGTCAGATTCAAACATCAGATTTATATGTCAGATTTTTATTGATTAGAATTAGTGTTTGTGATAATATTTACATAAAGACGCGTTTGTGTTAATTAAGGAATTAAATATCAAGAAATGTAATATAAGAAAACAAAGGTAAAAAAATAAAAAAATTGAAAAACGCGATATTATCGGAGGTAAAATGCAGAGGGAAGAAGTATTGAATCTTGTAAAAAAATTCGTTAAAAATAATAATTTAATAAAACATATGATCGCCGCTGAAGTCGTTATGAAGCATTTTGCGGCGCGTTTTAATGGCGATGTGCAGGAATGGGCTGCAGCGGGGCTTGTGCATGATATCGACGTGGAACTTACCAAGGACTGTCCGGCGCTCCACGGTAAAAAAAGCGTGGAAATACTTAAAAATAAAGGCTTTTCAGATAAAATTATAGAGGCCGTATCCAATCATCCGAAAGACGAACCAGCCGGCGATGAAATGTCGAAAATGCTTTATTCCGCCGATCAGGTTACCGGACTTATAGTTGCCGGCGCCCTTATCCATCCGGATAAAAAACTCGCTTCGATCGATAAGGAATTCATAATTAAGCGTTTTAATGAAAAACGTTTCGCGGCCGGCGCTAACCGTGAAAGAATAAGGGCCGTCGAAAAAATGGGGATACCGCTCGAAGAATTTATAGGCGAGGCGCTCAAAGCCATGCAGGCCGCCAGCAAAGAATTAGGACTTTAATAAGGCCCGCATGATTAAAATATAAGGAAATGATGATATATGAATATACTTCTGCTTTATTTTTCCGCTACGGGCAATACGTCTTATTATGCGCAGTTATTAGCCCGTTCGATCGATGCGCGCGGTCATCGCTGCGACCTTATGGATATCGAAAAACATTTTAACGCGCGTGAAATTTGGCGCGCCGAACCGGTTATCCCCCGTTATATAACTGAGGCCGAAAACCGCGTGCCGATCGAAGAAAAACTCGAATCTGCAGCTGCTTCCACAGCCTCATCTGCCGCGGCCGGAAGCGTTTTTGAAAAAGCCTCTTTAGAGAAGGCTTTTACTGATTTAGATAAATATATGTCGAATTTCGATATTATCGGTTTCGGCTGTCCCGTTTATTTTTTCGAGCCGCCGGCGGTTTTTTCGAGTTTTATTAAATTAATTAAACCGCGCGAGGGCAGAAGGGTTTTTTCATTCGCCACTCACATGGAAGGCCCGGTTTACTTCGGGCAAAATATAAGGCGGTCACTCGAGGAAAAAGGTTTTAGCGTTATAGGCCATATCGACGATCATATAATTCATACCGAACTGCTGCCTCTTGCACCAAAGTGGCTTGCAGGCGAGGGCGTCCGGCGGTTTTATCTGGAGCGCCGCCTGCCTAAGATCAAACGGAAGATCAGAAATTTTTTAGATTCGCTCAACATCGTTAAAGGAGCCGCCGCTGGAGATATTACGCCTGCTGCTTTCCATACGGCTCCCGCAATAGATCGCTTCGTAGGCGGACTCGTTGAAAAAGGCCTTTACGCCGCTATGAAATATTATACGGGAAGCAGGATACTCGAAGAAAAATGCGTCAGGTGCGGCCTTTGCGCTGAAACCTGCCCGATGGGTTTAATTAAAATGGATGCTCAGAGCGGATATCCCGTTAGAATCAACCACTGTATGTATTGTTTGCGTTGCATCAATATATGCCCTTCTGAAGCCGTCTCTTACGCGCCGCTTTATGATAATAAATCGCGGTTCAAAGGTTTTGATAAATTATAGCGTGACAGATGAAATTATATAGCGAGGAGTTTTTTATGAAAAATTTAAAAATTATAGCGCCTGTTATAGGATTAAAATATTTTACCGCGGAGTATTTTACTGCATCCATTATAATTCAGTTTTCATTGATTTTATTAATGGCGCTTTCGATTTTTGTATTTAGCGCGTTCTTTCCGGCCGCCGCTTCGGCGGCTGAACTAATAGGACACCGCGGCGCTGCTTTTTACGCGCCCGAAAACACTCTTTCTTCGATTAAAACGGCCTTAGCTATGGGCGTTGACGGCGTCGAAATCGATATTCATCTTACTAAAGATAAAAAAATAGCCGTATTTCATGATAAAGACACCAAGCGCATCAGCGGCGGAAAGTACGATTTTAACATTTCCGAAAAAACATACGATGAGTTAAAACATATAGACGCGGGCAGCCATAAAGCCCCTGAATTTAAAGGTGAAAAAATTCCCCTGCTGGAGGAAGTTTTAGCCCTTATGCCCGAAGATAAAAAGTTATTTATAGAAATTAAATGCGGCGCCGAAATATTCGAAGTATTGCCGGCTCAACTTGAAAAAATAAAACGCGCGGAGAGCATTGTTATTATCAGCTTCAGCCTCGATATCGCCGCGCTTTCTAAAGTTATTATGCCGCGCTTTGAATCATACTGGATTTTAGGCTCGAAATTTTTTGAAGGCGCAAAAATCGGGGACGCTATTAAAATAGCCGCGGCTAATAATCTTGACGGCATAGACATAGACCATAAATTTGCCACGGCGGCCCTTATCAAAAAAACTAAATCGGCCGGGCTTAAATTTTATGTGTGGACGCTCGATGAACCCCGCCGTGCGGCTGTTTTAAAACTATACGGCCTCGACGGCATTACTTCGAATAAACCTGATGTTATTATAGAAGCGCTTAAAAACCGGTAATAGCGGGGTAATTACTTCTATTCGCAGAATCCGGCGCAAAGCGCGCCGAAAACCTTGACGGCATTTATTATATCTTTATCGCTGACGCTGAATTTCGGGTGATGCAGCGGATAATTCAGCGCCGTGTTTTTATTGCCGCAGCCGAAAAAAACAAACGCTGACGGAGCCTTTTGAGCGTAATATGAAAAATCTTCGCTTCCCATCGAGCGGTCCGCTTCGCTTAAAACATTGTTTGCGCCTAATATTTTTTTACAGGCCGGCGCGAATATATCGACGGCGCTTTTAGCGTTTAGCGTAACCGGATATCCGTCTATGAATTTAAGATCGTATTGCGTGCCGAATTCGGCGCATTTACATTTGATTATATTTTCGAGTTTTTCTCTCAAAAGCTTTCTTATGGAAGGTTCTAAACTTCTAATAGTCCCCGACATATTAGCGCGCGCCGCAAGTATGTTGCGCGCGCTTCCCGAATGGATCGTGCAGAAACTTATAACGGCCGGCGTAAAAGGACTTATGCCGCGCGAGACTATCTTTTGCGCCCCGGATATAATTTCAGCGGACTGCAGGATAAGATCGTCGGCTTCGTCAGGTTTGGCGCCATGCCCGCCCCGGCCGGACAGCTCGAGTTCGAATTCATCCACCGCGGCCATTACCGGGCCTTCCATAAGGCCGGCCATGCCGGAAGGAAGGTTGGGCATCACATGCAGTCCGAAAGCCGATTTTACCCCGTCCATAACGCCGTGATTTATAAGCGCGACGGCGCCGCCCGGCGATTTTTCTTCGGATGCCTGAAAAATAAAACGCAGCGCTGAAATTTTGGCGTTTTTTTTCATTATTTCGTAATTATTAATTACCGCCATAAGCGCGCCGTATAACGCGGTCATATGAGCGTCGTGCCCGCATGCGTGCATTTTGCCGGGAGTTTTAGAGCGGAATGAAAGGCCGGTTTCTTCGACGACCGGCAGCGCGTCCATATCGGCGCGAAGCGCGGCGGCGCCTGAAGCGTAATTATCGTTTTT
>CAYTCW010000141.1:4909-6199 GCA_964436235.1 uncultured bacterium | reverse complement strand
TCGTAAAATTTTATTAATTCGGAGGCGCGGGAGTCGATATCTTTAATTATAGAATCGAAAACAATTGATTTATCCGCTTCGGCTTTGTTCATATCAATAACCTCTGCTGCTATATAGTCTTACTAATTCGATGATCTTTTCGTCGCCCTTGCTTTTTGCCGCTATTAAAGGCGTTTTACCCCTGTAATTTGTGTAATAGGTGTCCGATCCTTTTTCTAAAAGAATTTTGACCGTGTCGTAATCGCCCGAATCTATTGCGTAGTAAAGCGCGTGTTCGTCGTCTAAGTTAGAAACCTTATAATTGGCCTTATTGTCTAATAACGCTTTAACGGCGGCGCTGTTTCCGCTTTTAGCCGCAAGCATTAGCGCAGTTTCTTTTTTTGAGTTTACGGCATTTACATTAGCGCCTTTTTTTATCAATTCGCGGATTTTTTGGGCGTCGCCATCGGCCGCCGCCTGTAAAAGCTCGTTTTTAGGATCGGATACTTCGGCGTTTAAATTGATATGCGCGTTGAGATAGCCTTCGGCGTCCCCGCTTACCTTTAATAAATAAGAGGCTTTTTTTGCGACGCTGAAATTCAGGTTTACTATCAGCGATGACCCGGCGTTAAGTTTCGGCAATTTTTCAGCGGATTTTATTTCTTTTTTAGTCGAAGCGTCCATAAGCGATAACGGCGGAAATGGCCCGCTGTCAGGACCGGTGTTCCTTACGGAAAGTGTTATTAATAAAGAGTCGTTTTTAGCTTCCTGTTTATTGAGAGAACATGAGGTTATTTTATATACATAATCGCCGCACACCGCTTCGTCGTCCATTACAAATTCAGGCACCGCGGCCGTTTCAGCGGCGGCAAGACCGCGCGTGAAAATAATTTTTTCGGCTAAAGGTGAAAATAATAAAAATGATGCGATAAGGACTAAAGAAGAATAAAAAGATAAAGATAATGAGAATGGCAGCGAAGCTGAAGATGATGAAGTTAAATCCGAATCTAATCGTGAACCTGAAGCGGAAGCTGAATTTACTTTAAATTGTGATAAAAGCCGCCGTGAAAAATCAAAACCGTATTTTTTTTTCATAATTAACCTCGCTTTGCATTTAATGACGCAAATATGCAAATTTTAATTTATAATGTTATGGTTTATAATTCAATAAAGTAATAATTTATTACTTTATAATTTTATGTCGTTTTACCGGTTGAAATAACCTCTTATTTTATCAAAAGCGCTTTCTTTTATTACGATTGCGCCGTGGGGGCATAATTCCTGACAGCAGAAGCAGCGCACGCATTTTTT
>CAYTCW010000141.1:1561-4809 GCA_964436235.1 uncultured bacterium | reverse complement strand
AAGTGCCATTGCGGCTTTAAAAGGCCGACGACGGCGCCGAAGATATTTTTGACGCTCATAGTCAGAAGCATCTGTCCGTGCGACTTTAATTTAGCTAAATTTACGATTTTATCAGATTCGACTATTTCACGCGCGACTTCGAATTTTTTAAATATTCGATTTTCTGCATTTACTTTTATTTCAACGCTTTTTTCAAAATTAACGAATTGCACGCCCATTTTTTTTACGCTGTCGTAAATGCCGCATTTTTTAGCTACGGCGATAGCGCTCGAGTAACCCGGGCTGTCGCCGATAGTAATGCGGCAGCCGATATCCTTTAATATGCCGCACACCGCGCTTACAACCTGCGGATGAGTGGTGACGTGCTCGCCCGACCTGCGGGCGAAAAGAAGATTGGGCTTAACTAAAACTTTATCGCCGCGCGCGAAAAAATTGGCGGCGCCGCCGAAATAGTCGAATATTTTAATTACGCCGTTGTATATTTCGCTTTGATCGTATGTTTTAGTTTTAATTAAAGCCGTTTTGATCATATATTACTTCTTTTCAGTTTCGTTTTCTTTGAGAGCGCTTACATAATTTAATCTTAAATTAGTTATTACGCTTTGAATTTCATTGGCCTCTTTAGAATCGATGCGGCCTTTGAGTTTTTCAAAAATGGCAGCCATGCAGTCAATTGAAAACTGCGCCTGCGGAAGGTCGATTTTAATTTCGTTCGATTTTGGATCGGCTGCTATTTTGCCCAGATATATCCAGGCTTTTTGCGCGAGCATCATCGTAAATGAAAGCGCTATCGAATAAGAATCGATACTCGCCATCGTCTGTTCGGCATTATGCTGAGCGTCTTGCGAATGCTGCTGTTGATTCTGAGAGTTATCGGCAGCGGTATTTAAAGTTTCGGACATTTAAACCACCTCTTATAAAATTAGTATTAGTTATTATAAAAATTGCGGCAGCGGATTTATTACCAGCTCTAACTTTTGCTGCATGCTCATTTTACCAGATATTCAATAAAATTTCAATGGCTCATTTATTGTTTGATTTATTTTATTTTATTTTATTTAAGTTTAAGTTAAATTAAAATTTAAAAAATTAAAAAAATTAAAAAGATTGAAATTTAAAGATTTTTATTATAGAATTAATACAGGACAAAATAATGCATAAATAAAAAATAAAATAAGAAATAGAAGAAATAAAATAAAACGAAGAATAGACGAACGGCACCCGTTAAAATATGAAAACCATAGTTTTAAAAGTAGAATACGACGGCACGGATTATTACGGATTTCAAAAGCAGACCGGCAACGAAAACAGGACGCCGACGATCCAGGGTAAAATAGAAGCCGCGCTCGATAAGATTTTAGGCCGCCACTTCGATACGAAAGGGTCGGGCCGCACCGACAGCGGGGTTCACGCATTCTCTCAGATTGTGAGCGTCCAGCTCGCGCCTGACTTCGATTTGCGCATAACGCCCGAAGGTCTTAAAAGGCTTTTAAATAATAAACTCGCTCCGGATATAATGGTTAAAAGCGTAAAAATAGTTGACGGCGATTTTCACGCGCTCGGGCTTTCAAGGGTGAAATCCTACGCTTACATCGTTAAATACGGCGCGCCGGACGCCTTTACCGGCCGGTATTGCTGGCAGGTGAATAAAGAAATCGATTTTAACCGGCTGAAAGAACTGATATCCATGCTTAAAGGCAATGTTTTCTGCGCGCCTTTCTGCGCGGGCGACGTAGATGAAAACTGCATGGAGTCGTATTATAAAGAAATATATTTCTTCAGGTTCTATAAAATAAAGAAGCGTTCTACAATAGTTTTTATAATAAAGGCGCGCGGTTTTTTATATAAAATGGTGCGCCGGCTCATAGGTTTTTTAATAGATTATTCTACGGGACGCTTCGATATGCAGACTGCCAAAAAAGTTATGGCCGATTATAAATTAAGGTCATTGTACATAACCGCCCCGCCGAACGGGTTATTTTTATATAAAGTTAAGTATTGAGATATTCATCATTATTGTAATAATAATTATAACGATTATAACGAGGCGCAATGAATAATAAGCAATTTATAACCGATGGTTTATATATCCAGTTATTTGACAATGAATCGATTCCTAAAATAATGGTCGATCCTGATTCTTTAGGTATCGTCGATGCCAACAGGGCGGCCGTTTCTTTTTATGGTTATGGTGAAGATATCAGGCGGATGAAAATTAGTCAGATAAATACTTTGACCGAAGAGCAGATACGGCATGCCACAAGCAAGGCCAAAGGCGGCCCGCAGGTTTTTTATTTTAGGCACCGTTTAGCCTCCGGCGATATACGCGATGTGGAAGTATATACTAATTCTGTTACCATCAGAGAAAAAACATATATTCAGTCCGCTATAATCGATATTACCGAAAGAAACCGTGTTTATAGCGAATTATATAATTCCGAGCAGAAATACAGGCAGCTTTTTAAAAACATGTCGGAAGCTTTTGCCTATTGCAGAATAGCCGGCGATAACCAGACGGGCGTCCGCGATTTTGAAATAGTCGAAGTTAACGACGCCTTCGAGAATTTATTCGGTATGAACGCCGACGAAGCCGTCAAGGAAAAGTTTATAAAATCGTCTTCCCGTTTCGTCGAATTTAATGAAGCCGTTTCGGAAATTTTAGAAGGTTCGGCGGTATCCGCCGGTTCCAACTATATACTAAAGTATTTTCCGGCGCTTGATAAATGGCTTAGAATCAATTATTTTAAACCCGCGCCCGAATATTTCGTTTTGATGATAAACGATATCACGAGTCAGAAATTATTTGAAAAATCTTTAAGCGAGTCTCATCAGTTTTTAAAATCCATATTCAATACCCTGCATATATCCATAGCTATTTTAGACGAAAACGGAATGATAATCCAATTGAACGATTCATGGAAACGCCACGGTTTTAATTCCGATTTGCTCGGGCCTAACTGCCGCGTCGGCATGAACTACTTTGAAATATGCGATGAAGTCAAAAAAAACAGCGGCACTGATACCGATTTAGCCCTTGCCGCATCCGCGGTTAAAGAGTCTATCGATGATACGCTGTTAAGAAAAAACAATAATATTACAAATGAAATCCGCATCGGCCCTAATTACTTCAGGTTCACCACAAGGCTTTTTGAATGGCCCGAATCATACAGAATTATCCTCGCTTTTGAAGATATCACATACCGCAAAAAAACGGAAGAAAAAATTAAAAAATTATCGCTTGCCGTAGA
>CAYTCW010000141.1:0-1461 GCA_964436235.1 uncultured bacterium | reverse complement strand
GAGCTCCGGCGCGCTTTTATCATTGATTAATGATATACTCGACCTGTCGAAGATAGAGGCCGGCAAACTCGAGATAGAAAGCGTTGAATTCGAGCTCCATTCGATGTTAGAACAGGTTATCGGCATTACGCGCGCCAACGCTTCTAAAAAGGGAATTAAATACAGCTACATGCTCGATTCGGCGATTAATTTCAAGGTTTTTTCCGACGCTTCGCGCCTTCGACAGGTTATGCTTAATTTAGTCGATAATGCGATTAAATTTACCGAAACGGGTAAAAACGTAAAAATACTTATATCGCTCGAAAGTTCCGATAAAGATAATGCCGTCATTAAATTTATGGTCTCCGACGAAGGTATCGGAATACCCGAAAGCAAACTTGACACTATCTTTGTGTCTTTTATGCAGTCGGATACTTCGATAACCAGAAAATATGGAGGTACTGGCTTAGGACTTACCATATCCAACCATATAGTAAAACTGATGGGCGGCGTCGGAATACAGGTGAAAAGCGTCGAAGGCTCCGGAAGCGATTTTTATTTTACCCTTAATTTGAAAAAAGGCTCTTCTATTAATTACGAAGGCTTGAAATACAGCTCCTCCGATTCTTTAGACGGCGCATCCGTGAAAAAGTATGACATTCTATTGGTGGAAGATAATCTATCGAATATAGCCCTTACCACAAAAGTTCTGCTCCGCTTCGGCCATAACGTCGCGGTCGCTGTTAACGGCGAAGAAGCGGTCAAAATGAGCGCGCGGCAAAAATACGATCTTTTGCTGATGGATATCCAGATGCCGGTTATGGACGGATTCGAAGCCACTAAGGCCATACGCGGCCGCGGTGATGCCGTCCCCATAATAGCCATGACGGCCTCCGCTATGAAAGGCGATTATGAAGCCTGTATCGATGCCGGAATGGACGGCTACATACCCAAGCCTATCAATATAAACGAAATAAACAGGATTATAAGCGATGTTTTATGCCGGTCTAAAAATAAAAAAATAGATAAAAAAGAAGAGGCGCCTGCCGAAAAAGCCGGCGGAATTTCAAATGCACTGCCGGATATGCGCGCGGAAAGCATCAAAGAAAAAGCGGCCGCCATTGAAAAAAAGATACAGCCTGCCGCAGAAGGCGAATTAAAGGTATTCGATCCGCAGAAACTGATGTTTAATATGGGCGATATTAAAGAACTCGCCATAGACTCCGTCGATATGTTTTTAGAATATTCCACGGCTTATTATCAGGAAGTAAAAAAATCCGTAGAAGAAAAAAATGCAGATAAAATCAAGCGGGCGGCCCATAAATTCAAGGGCACTTCCTTGAATGCCTGCGCGATGAAGGTCGCTTCTCTCTTATTAAAAATCGAAGGCTGCGCTAAAAATGGCGATGTAAAAGAATGCGAAATATTATTTGAACAGCTCGGCCCTGAGATTGAAATTTATAAAAACGAAGTAAGCGTTTC
>CAYTCW010000140.1:0-11085 GCA_964436235.1 uncultured bacterium | reverse complement strand
AGGGGGGCACTGGGGGAAAAAGAGAGGGCTATTAGTCCTTTCTTTTTCCCCCGTCAAAAATCTCGTAATAATTGATTTTATTTTATTGTCTCATATCGTCAAAAGATTTAGCGAGCGAGTAGAAGCTGTCGATAGCTTTAGCGAAAGTTGCGGGTGTAGCGTTAAGCCATATCAGCACGGCATAATTTTTATTTATGAATGCGATCGTAGCGCCTTTGATGCCGACGCCGTTATATATAGCGCTATATTCCCACATCATGGCTGGTTTTGAATTACGGCCGGCGGGCATTTCTTTTTCGGCGAGCAGTTCGAAGTTCTGGCCGTTTGCCGCCTGATTTTTCTGCCAGTTTTTAGAAAACTGTTTATAGTCTTGCGGTTCGGTAAGCAGCTGGGCTGAAATAGACAATGAAATTTCGGCTGTATTTTTAGAAGATTCGTCGTAGATATGGGCGCTGAGCATATAGATTGAGTTATCTTCGGCTTCGCTGGATTTAGCGATATAAAAATTTTGAGGTTTAACGAATAAAAAGTTCATCAAACGGCATTCGACGGTTTCGGCGAGTAATTTAGCGGTGGTATCAACATTTACTTTAAGTTCTGACAGCCAATTTTTGGATATTTTACCGAATTTAGATTCCGGTTCGCGTTCAGCGATGGATTTCCAGATTTTGATAGCTTCGTCGGCTTTATTCTGTTTATAATAGACTGAGCCGAGGTTAAATAAAATCTCGCTATTTTCGGGATAGAATCTTGAAAGTTCGATCAATATTTTTCCGGCCTCGTCGTAATTTTGCGATGCGTAGTGGCATTCGACTATTTTAAGATTAGCCGAAATATCCGACGGATCGAGTGCGATAGCTTTCTGAAAATTAAGCATTGCATTTTTAGGATCGTTTTTAAGCAGAAGCGCTTCGCCGAGGTTAAAATAGAGCCACGAAAGATTATTGAAGCGTTTTATCCCCCTCTGGCACGCATCGACGGCCGCGTCGTAATCGCCGACGCTCATATAGCATTTTGACAGGTTATTATAAACATGGGCGAGCAGTTCGGCTTCAACGCTATCGTTTTTAGCGGCGAGTTTTTCTTCGAGTGCGCGCGAGCATTTATTGAGTATTTCGATGGCGTGCGTCTGCTGGTTGACGAAAGTGAGCGAGGTGCCGTAATTAAATAATAGATGCACGTTATCGGTATCATCGATAAGAAGTTGAGAGTAGAGTTCGGCGGCTTTAGAGTATTCCTGTTTTTGCATATAATTTCCTGCCGACGATTCTACGGGGTTATCGGCGCAAAGCGCGTGCGCGGCGTAAGAAAAGAAACCGGCTGCGGCGATAAGGACCGCGAAGAAAAGCGTTGCAAATTTAAAGACGATTTTAGAAAGATTCGGCAATTTTTCAAAATTAAACATTAAGCCTCCGTTTATAAGGATAACATTATTCGATCATATGTCTGCGTTTAAGGGTGGATATGGATTTTTTACATTCCTGCGCGTTAGCGCCGTTCGGTTCGAGGTCGTATGCGATTCCGTAGTGCAGTATGGCCTTTTCGAAGTCTTTTTTAATCCGGTAGATCGAGGCTATTTTAAAATGCGCCTCGGTGAAATCGGGCTTATGCATAACGGCTTTTTTATAATAATCGAGCGCGTCGTTTTTATAATCCTGTGCGTAATAATAATAATAGCAGTCGCCGAGTTCAAGGTTCAGATAAGGATTTTTTTCATCGATGAATTCGGCGGCTTTTTTGAGGGTTTCGAGAGCGAGCGCGTACATCTTTTTATCTTTAGCTCCCATTTTCTGATAAACGGCGCGCAGCACGGCGTATGCGGGCAGGTATTTTTTATCGACGGCGACGCAGTGTTTAAGTTCCATGACCACATTTTCGGTAGTAAAACCGAGAACGTCGAGATCTTCGGGCAGTTTAAAATAAAGATAACCGAGTTGAAATTTAAGCTCGGGACTCGCGGTATCGGCGGCAGTTTCTTTCTTTAAGTTTTTAATCATAGCCGACACTTTAGATATCTTGAGGTTTTTATCGCCGAGCGCCGCGGCAAGCTGTAAATCTATGGCCTTCATGGCCGGCGCCGGATTATCACGGTAATAAAGCGCCGCTTTAGAATAGTAATGAGCGGCGTCTTCGAAATTAGAGCGCGTTTCTTCGTAATATGCGGCTTTATTAAGGGCCGATACCGCGAAATTAACTATATTAAGATTATCTAATAAGCTGAAGCTGTAGAATGAAATTGAAAGTTTATGCGGGTTGTTGATAAGTGAATATTTTTCTTTAGTATGCTTTATTTCGGCGCAGTTATCAAAATCCAGGGCCGCGATTCGCGTGTAAATTTCGTATGCGTCTTCGGTATCGCCGGCTTTTTCGAGGGCATAAGCGTATGAATAGGCGGCGTATATATCGTCGGGGTCCTGCTGATAAGCTTCGGCGGCCGACTCTTTAGCGGCGGCGAAAACCGAGCGGTCTTCAAAGATCCATACCGGTATGTTATTGATAATATAGCCGAGTGAAAAATTATTGATAAAATCGCCGGGCGCATTTTTTTTCTTTTCGTGCAGTTCGTCTAATAATGAGTTAAAATCGGGCGAAGAACCGAATATTAAAAACGAAGTTTTATGCAGATATAATAGCATAAGCGCTATGGAAGAGTCGTTCGACAGGTGTGAAAGACTGAACAGGGCTTCGCGGCATTTATCGATTTTAGATATTTCATAGGCTATAAGCGCCATAGTCAGATATACTTCAGCTGTTTTATCGTAGGCTGCGTAATTATAATCGAATATTCTTTGAAGTTCGAAAAGCGCACGGTCAAAATTTTGTTGTTTAATAAGGTTTTTAGCCAGCCTGAAATGAGCGTCTATGAATTGCGGGTCTAATTCGATAATATTTTCGTATAGGTGCATTGCGGCGGTAAGATCGTCCTGCGATTCTTTTTCTTCGGCGTCGCGCAGCAGCAACATGATTTGTTTATCCTGCCGGTTTTGTTTCAACTTATTAAGGAGTTCGAAAGCCTTTTCATTTTCGGGATTGATGTTAATAACGGAGTTCAAATATATGATGGTATTTTCTTTATTGCCGTCTTTATAGGCGATCTGAGCGAGTATGAAGCATGTTTTTTCGTAAATGTCTTTTATTTCAAGAGAAAAATCATCTAATTTCTTAGTTTTAAGCTCCGTTTCGATTTGTGCCGCGATAAATTTAAGAAATTCTTCAGCTTCTTTAAAGCTGGAGTTATTGAATAAAAATTCGGCTATGTAATAGCGTGAAATTATGTCGTCGGGATCTAAAGCGAGTATCTGACGGCATTCCGAGATAAATTTATCGCGCTGTCCGAGTGCCATGTATATTTCTGAAGTGCGCCTGTAGGCGTCGATATTTTTAGGATCGAGTTTTTTAATAGCGGCGTAGGTTTCGACGGCTTTAGCCGGCTGATCGGTTAATACGTAGCTTTCGCCGAGCATGCAAAGCGCGTCGATATCTTCGGGCGTATATGAAAGCGCCTTTTCGAAGCATAATACGGCGCTGTTGAGGTTGCCCGAATTTATATGAAGACAGCCGGTGGATTTGAGTTTTGCCGCGGCTGCCCTGTTTTTATTATGGCGCGCGAGCCTGTATATATTATTGAATTCCTCGAAATCAAAAACGGCGTAATCTTCGGTGCGGTAGGAGCGAAAAGCACCCGCGACGGCGTCCGCGCATTTTTGCATTCTTTCGTAATCGCGGATTTTCATATAGTAGGCGGCGCCGGCGAAATTTTTATAAAGCTCATATATTTCGTCGTTTATATGGGATAGATCGTCTGTATAGTTTTTATAAACAGCCCCGGCTTCGTTTATATAATCGTCGTAATAACTTCCTTTCGCGGCGAATGAAAATAAAAATACATTCATAAAATCTAATATATATCGCCTGTCAAAGTTTTCGTTTGATAACGAGCCGCCGGCCGCGGCGGATGAAAGTGCATGCGCGGGTGACGAAGATGCGGGATTGATATCGTAGAACGGCTTGATTTCATTTTCAGGTTTGAATAAATAGGTGTATATAATCTGAAAGGCGCGGTCATATTTTTCGGCGTTGGAGAGTTGATATGCGTATATAGCGGGCAGCAGGAAAGATTTTTCGCCGGCTTTAAGAAGCGATTCGAGGTAAACCGAAGCGGTTTCGAATCCGCCGGAGTAGTAGAGGCATTTAGCTATGTATAATTTTGAACTGACGCCGAATTCGGGATGCGTCTGATAAAATTCGAATATTTTCTGGGCTTTTTCGTACTGGCGCGCCTTTAAAAAAATACGCGCGAGAAGGAAGCGCGCTTCGTCGTAATTAGGCTGGATTTCGAGGCATTTAATGATCGGGTACTGCGCTTCTTTAAGCGAGCCGCCCATATAATATGAGCGTGAAAGCAGGTACTGTGCCCTGTAATCGCCGGCATCGGAATCTATGATAGTGTGCAGTTTTTCCTGCGCGGCCTGGTAGAATCCGCAATATATAAGCAATTCGGCATATTCCGTCCCGTCGAAACCGTCCGCGCCGGAAAGTTTCATTATATGATCTATTTCGGCGGCGATATTGGCGGCGCCGGCTATTTTAAGAATGGCCGGATTGGATTTGATGAATTTAACGAGGCGTCCGCCGTCTTTATTAATCACTTTACTGACCTCTCATATCTTTGATATTGATTATTTTACCGGTGCGTCCGACGCGTTCGATCTGTCCGGCCGGCCTTATAAACAGCTCGAAAGAATTGATCCAGTTAGATTCGAGCATTGTTTTTATTTTAAACGAGCGGTTTTTTAATTCAACTATAAGTTTAGCTTTGACTTCATTTATTTCATCTGAAGAAAGCGTCATGCCGTCTTTGAGTTCGATAAAAAGCTCGAGCGAGTCGAAGCCGTCTTTACTGCAGGCGACGAGCTGGAATATAGAAGATAATTCGGGGCAAGCGGCGACAGCGTCTTCAAAATCGCGCGGCGTGAGGTTGGCGCCGCCGACTACCAATATATCGTCGCAGCGGCCGAGCAGCTCAAAAACCTTATTAGCGCGGCCGCATTCGCATTTATAATCGAGCGGTATTCCCATATCGCCGGTTTTAAATCTTATAACGGGCATCCGGCCGCGGTTGAGATTGGTAACGACGATCTCGCCGGCCTCACCGGGCTGCGCGGGGCTGCCGTCGCTTTTAATAAATTCGACATGCTGGTAACCTGATAAAACATGGTGATTAGCGCCGCTTAAATATTGGCACTGGAAGCCGACGGGACCGCAATCGACGGCTGCGTAGCCGGCGGAGAGAATATCTTTAACGCCGAATACGGTTTTTAGATATTGCCGCGCGGGCGGGCGAAGGTGTTCGCCGCCGTAGAGGATAAGATCGATTTGAATGCCGGCGTTTTCTTTCTGGCAATATTCGGCGAATTTAAGGATTATGGACGGCAGGCCGACGATGGTGTCGGGCCTTAGTTTTTGAAAAAATTTGACTATAGTTGCAAAATCGGTATTACCGCCCATGGCGAGATTGGTCACCCCGATTTTTTCGAGCGCCATATTAGCCACTATAAAAGAAGTCCACAAACCGCCGGCGATGAATAAATTAGCGACACGGCGCTGAGGGGTTATTTTGGCGGCGCGGTATATATCGGACAGAACGCCGGTTACATATTCGAGCTCGTCGTTTGAATAGACCGAAAATTTTGCCCCGCCGGTCGAACCGCCCGAAGCGAAAATATATGCGCCCCGAAGCCCTTCATCTGCGCCCGCTATGATATCGGTCGAATCGGGCAGGCAGTTATCGTATATTTCTTTTTTACCGAGCAGCGGCACGCCGGAGAACGCGTCGTAAAACGCAGCGCCGTTAAGTTCGAATATAGCCGGCGGTATTACGCGTTTGTAATATTTAACGCCGTGATAGGCATCTTTTAATATATTCTTAAGCAATGATATTCTTCTGCTGTCGGTAATATCAGCGAGTAAAAGATTGGTTTGCGCTTCTCCTTCTATTTCAAGAGCGGAGTATCGGACTAAGTCATCAAGCAGATACTTCGCGTCGTGCGGCGCGCCGTTAAGCGGTTCGCCGTGTTTACCGGGAAGAAGAACGCGGCTGACGCCGAGTGAATGTAGTTTTTCGGTTACGCTCAATATCAGCGGATCGTCGACGGCGATTGAAACTGCCTGCAGGTAAAAACTTATCTTAGAGACGGCGTTATAAAAATCGTTAAAAGATTCTATGGGCTTAACTATTATATTACGCATCAAAACGGAAGGCTCGCAATCTTTAGAGGCGCTGACTGCGACGGAGGCCGGCATAGAATCGCGGTTGAAATATATCGCGCCGCCTTCATCCGCTATGAATGAAGAAAAATATTTTTCGCGGAATTTAAGAATTTCGATCTGCTCGTCAAGCGATAATTCTTTAGGCGGAAGTTTAGTTTCTTTTCTTTTAAGCGCCGTAAAAAGTGAATGCGCGAATCTATCCGCGGTAACATCCTGAGACGGCAGTAAATATATATTTTGCGGCGACGAACAGGCGGCCTGCTCCCACATCGAAATATCCTGAGCGAGTTTGTCACAGAGCGTTTCAAGGCCTGCCTGATTTTTAATCGTGTTTAAGTCGATGAGCGAAAAACTCATTTTAGGCCCGTATTCGATCAATCGCGCGCTGATGGCGGTATCGCGGCGCCAGGCGGAAACGGCTTCGGCTCCGCCCCAGACGATGACGGCGTCCATACTTTCGCCAAATATTTTTTCGATATCTTTATCGCCGCCCCTGTAGTAAAAAACTGAAAAGGAATCGGCTATAACCGAATTACGGTCTAATTCGAGTATGGAACTTGCGAAGAGGATCGGAAATAAGAGATCGCCGCGGCTTAATTTCAAAAAATTGATATTTTTAGTAATAAAACCGGAAACGAGCGAATCGACGGCTGAAATAAAAACATTTGAAGCCGAGACGTGAAGAATATTACCGAGCGGGTTAATTTTAATCATACCGCCCGATTTAGCGTCGCGTGAAATAAGGTCGATTTTTTCGAAAGCGTGTTCGCAGTTAAGTTCGTTTTTAAGGCGCGAGTGTAAAAACGCGCGTGAGCAAATATAAGATATCGTTTCAAATCCCGCTTCGAGCATGATATCGGAATAGCCGGTCTGTTCTTTAAGGTATTCGAAGGCTATTTTACGAAAGCTGTAATTTTTATCGGCCCATGCGCGTGAAACGGTGTCAAGAACGCTGATGATATCGTTAATAGGCGCAGCGGCCATCTTATTTTTTTTATCATGCGCGCGCCTGATGATATCGTTAAAATTATCCGTGCAGGGCTCGAAGTTTTTGATTATTTCACCGAATATATAAGCATCAGTCATAATTTATCATTCACCTAACCGTCCGTTTTTTTAGCGAGTAAAAGTTCGGCGGCGTGCACCGCGCAGCCTTTATGTTTGCTGATACCGCCGCGGCCGAGCAGTTCGATATAATCGCCTTCGATGCCGCAGGCGCAATTACGCCGCAGCACGGCCTTATCGGTGCATAGTAGTGAAATAGATGGCACCGAATTAATATAAGGCGTGTATAAATGCAGGACGCCGGGCGCGCCGTAGCCGACATCGGCACCTGAGAGCGGATGGCGTATTCGGGCGCGGCTGTATATCGGAATATGCATATTTGATTCTGCGCATTCGACATAGGGGATACCGTGTTCGACCATTCCGAAAAGATCGCGCACATTTTCAGGCGGCATTCCGAGAATATCGCCGACTTCTTTTTTAAACCTGCTTTTTTCGATTTCCTTATCGGCTTCGCCCTTCCAGCCGCCGCCGGTCATAACGAAAGAGCGCGGGCCGAAATTAAAGCAGCGGCCGGTCTCGTTTTTCAATTCGGTAAGTATTTTGTATATAAAAGCCGGAAAGCCGAGTATTCGCAGAGGCGTTTTACGGTCGCGGCTAAATTTAAGCAGCTGGCGTTTAACTCCGTCTTCATTTAAGAAAAAGTCTTTTTTACTTTTATCGAATTGAATGGCGTAGTATATTTCTTTAGCGGGCGCAAGCGAAGTGAGCGCCTTATCTGAAAAAGCGGAGCCGAGATTTTTAGCCACTTTAGGATCGTAGGTAAAGCATATATAATTAACCTCGCGCGTGTCATCGACCATTCCGAGCGCACCGTAAACTTTTCTGACGATATTCAATATGCGGTCGAGCGATAATTTATCGAGCACTATACGGCTTTTCTGCCCGCCGGTGCCCGATGAAGTAAGTTCGAGCTTGATGCGGTTTTCAGCGACCGATATCAATTCGCGCTCCTTGAAGGTATTGACGAATATATAAGGAATTTCGTATATATCGTCGAGCGTTTTAAGACTTGCCGGGGAAAAATTACGAATATCGCATAATTTTTTAAAAAAAGCGCAACCGTTATAATGATTATTGAACGAAGCGCGCATCGCCTCTAAAAAGAGACGGCCAGCCTCATCATCGAATAAAAAAGGCGATTCGAGATTATATAAATTTTTGACGATCGGCATAATTCACCAGAAATATATTCACTTTAAGTTAATAAAAATATAATATTTTGTCTTAATTTGCCTTAACTTAGCTTAATTTTATTTTAAGCCTATTTATTATTTTCACTTTCAAGTTTAATTTTCAGCTTAATTATTTATACTTAAATTTTAAGTCCCAATTTTTAATTTTATAAAACGGAGCGGCTATCAATCCTGAAAAATACCCGGCTCTTCGTCGAAGGGCTTATTAAACCGTAATATAGTGCTGTACCAGCATTCCATAAACGCTTCCAGAAATTTCTGATTGTTTTTAACTAAGTGGATTTCCGTGAAATCCAGCGCGACGAATGATCGCGACATTGCCATGTAATCGATGCGCTCGCCGTTGGAATTCAACCTCATGGCCGGAAAGTATGAACACGGCAGAAAACGCGCTTCTAAAGCCTGTTTTTGCATAACCGGATCGAAGGCCGAGACTAAAAGCTCCACGTATTCGGCTCCGGCGACGGCTTTAGCGGCGCGGCAGAAAGAATTCAGCAGATTGGTAAAATTACGCGCCTCGCACTTAAAGGCTATGACAGCCATGTGGCCGTCCTGCCGGTTTATATTGCAATATATTTCATTTTTAAGGTCTTTTGAATAAAACCTCATATTAGGCGAGTGGAAGGGGAAAAAACCCGACATTTTATGAGCGTCGGCTTCGAGGCGCGCGTTATATATTTTTTCAACGTTTTTAGCGTCGTCGTCGTAAATAAACCATATAGTATCTTCCTGCGGCACGTCGTCGAGTTTATCGACTATAAGCGCGTCTTCTAACGAAAAAATATCCTGGGCTATTTTATAAAGTTTTTTAAGTTCGGGAATTAAGGTCGGCATCAAAACGCGGTTTTCGAAAGCGGTTTTCGAGTAGAAAACTTCGAGACCGTGGCTTTCATGCTTCTGCACGCGGCGCACGTTCGGAAATATGCCGAGGCTGATAAAGCCGATATGTTCTAAAACTATCTGTGATGCGAATGAAACGGTCCTGGTAGTAGCGTAAATGGCGTCGCAGACCTTGCTTGCGTTACAAAGGTCTTCGACGACCTCTTTAACCATGTAATGCATTATATTTTTACCCTGGAAGTCGGGCCGGACGGCAGCGGCGTAAACTTTGCCGAGCCTGTTTGAGCCGTCGAGCGTAAAAATAACGGAGCCGATCACTTCCTTTTTTTTAAGGCAGATGTACCAGAAACAATCGGGGCTTTCGATTTTTTTTACGGCGGCCTCTTTTTGAGTCGCTTCAGCTAAAGTATATTTTGATGAATAGACTACGTCGTAAAGCCGTAATATTTCGGTTACGTCTTCGACTTCGGCTCTTTTAAGCCGAACTCTGGTATTATCGGGCAGGACTATCTGCTTTCTCATACACATTCCTTAGCTAATTTTTATCGTGTTTTCAAAATAATTATGATAACAAATATATCATATACACGGATAATATTCAATATAAATTTAATAAAAAATAACGGAGCAAGGCGTTTATTCCTTCTCCGTTATTTTAAATGGCCATTTACTTAAAAAGCCTTTATTTATTATATTTTATCAACCTGTCTATCGGCGTTAGCCGGCAGCGCCTTTAATTACTGTTCTTCCGTATTTTTAAGACGGGCATTGCGGCGCACTGCGTTATCTTCATCGGAGCGCAATATCTCTGCAAACGATTCAAGAAGGTTTTTCATTTCGAGTTTCATAACTCTTTTATTCTTCTTTAATTCCTGGATCTCGCGCATTAATTCCTTTGCCTCGACGCGGGCGTCCTCGATGATTTTTTCGGCACGCAGTTCGGCTTCTTTCAATAAAAGTTCGGACTCGCGTTCGGCGTTGACTTTAAGGTCGCTCGAGGTGCGCTGAGCTGAAACAAGAGTTTGTTTCAAAGTTTTTTCAAGCTCGAGATAATCTTTAAGCTGTGCTTTATAGCGGTCAACCTGCTCGCTTAAATTGCGATTTTCAGCGTAAACCACTTCATATTCCTTGGATATTTTAACGATAAATTCGTTAACGTCGTTTTCGTCATAACCGCGAAACGACCTTTGAAAAACATGCTGCTGAATGTCTAACGGCGTCAATCTCATAACATACATCCCCTTTTTAATCAATTATTATTTTATTTTACTTTATTAAACTTATATTTATTATCATGAACTTATATTTATATTTATATTTTTACAATCTTACTAAATGCAAAGCGAGCATTTCAAGCTGATATAATATAAAAAGCGCTATGACCGGCGATAGATCTATTCCCATACCCGGCGCTACATTCAACGCTACCCTGAAAGGCTTTAACACCGGCTCGGTAAAATCGCGCACGAACCCGCGAAATCCCATCGTTCCCGGAAAGGTAACCCAGGACAATAAAATCCTGAGAATTATTAATACCTCAACGGTTTTAAATATTATTACTATTATCTCGCTTAAATTATAAAACATAATCTTCCTTCAAATAATTATATCGACATAAATTTATTTAACTTAATTTATTTTTTATTTAAGTTTAATTTTTCAAGGGAGGGAGAAAAGGTTAGCAACCCTTTCTCCCTCCCTTAAACCCTCCCTC